>JANXSH010000296.1 GCA_025356615.1 Planctomycetia bacterium
GCCGTTGTTCGTGCCGATCATGATGACCGCCACCTTGGGCTTCAGGTGTTCCAGCTCCTTACCCTCGGTGATGCGCCAGAGGACGTGGCCGGTCTGGTCGCCACCGATACCCAGGTTCACCGGCTCGAACTCGCCGAAGTATTCCTTCCAGGCCTTCCGGCCGTTCCCTTCCCAGCCTTCCGTGATCGAGTCGCCCAGGAAGATCACGTCTCCCTTGCCCTTGCTATCTTCGATGCGCTTCAGGAAGAGCTTGTGCCGATCGATGTTGCGGTTGAGATTCTTGGCAGCCGGGTTGGGCTTCTCGTCCTTGCCCTTGGTGTCCTGAGCGAAGGCCGGCATCACCAGCCCCAGAGCCAGCACGCAGCCGGCGGTGAACAGACGGTTCATGACTCATCCCCCTTGGTGTGATCGCGCCCAGAGTGGGCACTTCGGATCATCCTATTACCTCGGAGAGGAAAGACCCCCTCGCGGCGAAGGTTCACAACGCTTACGCCCCATTAGCAACTCCGCTCTGAGTCGGTTGCGTCCGGCTGACCTTTCTGGTGCATTTGCGTATACATCGCAGGCACGATTTGCGCAACCCCCGCGAATCGAGAGACCGTTCCGTCGAATACTCTACCTCGCTTGTCTCTAGGCGCGCGATCCAGGCTAGAACCCCACTCTCGCGATTTCAACTTGTTCGGCGCGAAGTCGTCGCCTAGAATAAGACTGACCAGTCAGTCTCGAAATAGGTTACTCCCTCATCCCTTCTCTCGGCAGGAGATCCGTCGTGCGCTGCAAATCTCCTGCCCAGGCCGACAAGATCCTCGCCGCCGCCGCCCGACTGTTCTCGAAGCATCGCTTCCACGAGGCCCGGATGGAAGACATCGCGGCCCTCGCCGAGGTCGCCAAGGGCACCATCTACCGCTACTTCCGGGACAAGGACGAACTCTACCTCGCCCTGCTACGCCTCGCAGGCGATGCCATCCATGAACGCCTCGCCGTGTGCCACGATGCCGCGATCGACCCCCGGCGACGGCTCGTCCTGATGGTCGGCGCGATCATCGCGTATTTCGACGAACAGCCCCACCTTTTCGATCTCATCACCCATGCCGAGGCCATGCAGCGGCCCGGCACCGAGTTCCCCTGGCAGGAGACTCGTGCCCACACGATCGACCTCGTCCACGACATCTTCCGCGCCGGCACGTCCGCAGGATCCTTCCGCATCGACGACCCCGACCTCGCCGGGCTGTTGCTCCTCGGAGGCATCCGCGCCGTCCTCCGCTTCCAGGCGCTGCCCCGCCCGGAAGACATCGCCGAGCGGATCGTCTCGGGCTTTTTGGGTGGCCATCTTCCGAAGTCCGGCGGTGCCTGTCCCGCCCGTTCTTCTCGCACTTCCGCGCAGCATGTCATTGACGCAACTCCCTCTCCTGCTCATAATTCCTGACACCCCCTCCGTGGCAATCCCTGCCCGACCGCGAGGGACCTCCTCGCGAGAAACCAGGCGATGACAGGCTTTGGAATGAACAACCACCGGATCAAGGTCTTCAGCGGTCGGGCCAACCTCCCGCTCGCCGACAAGATCGCGCACTGCCTCGGCGACACGCTGGGGAAGATCACGCACAACAACTTCCCCGACGGCGAGATCTCCATCCGCATCGAGGAGGACGTGCGCGGCCGGGATGTCTACATCGTCCAGCCGACCTGCCCGCCGGTCAACGAGAACCTGATGGAGTTGCTCGTCCTGGTCGATTGCTTCAAGCGGGCCAGCGCCGCGCGGATCACGCCCGTCATCCCGTACTACGGCTACGCCCGGCAGGACCGCAAGGACCAGGGGCGCGTCCCGATCACGGCGAAGCTGGTCGCGAACCTACTCACGACCGCCGGGGCCGACCGCGTCCTCGCGCTCGACCTGCACGCCGCCCAGATCCAGGGGTTCTTCGACATCCCGGTCGATCACCTCCAGGCCGGGCCGGTCATCTGCGACTTCGTCCGCTCCCTGAACATCCCGCCGCGCGACTTCGTCGTCCTCAGCCCCGACGAGGGCAGCATCAAGAAGGCGCTGATGTACCAGAAGAAGCTGGGCGGCAACATCGCCATCGTGGACAAGCGCCGCAGCAGCGCGACCGACGTTCGCCAGGCGAACCTGATCGGCCCCTCGCTCGAGGGCAAGACGGTCGTCATGTTCGACGACATGATTTCGACCGCCGGCACGCTCGTCGGAGCGGCCCACGTCGCCCGCGCCGCCGGTGCCCGCGAAATCTACGCCTGCGCCACCCACGCCGTCCTGTGCGGGGACGCCCTAGAAAAACTCCGCGACTCGCCGCTGAAGCAGATCATCGTCAC
>JANXSH010000319.1 GCA_025356615.1 Planctomycetia bacterium
CTCGCCCATCCTCGGCGCGAAAGTCAGTGACTGGACGCGGCACTAGCACGACAGCGAGGGTTCTTGGCGGATTAATCGCCGTAAGCACTGTACTGATAGATGCTTATGTCGGCGAATTCCCGAGTCGAGACTATCGCATCCAATGTGCCTCATGTGTTGACCTAAGATATTGCAGCACAAAGCGTTATAGCGATAATTTCGGGGCAACATCCGCGCTGGAGTGCTAGTTGGAGATCACACAGGTTCTCCGTCCCGCAGCAGCACTGAAGGTAGCCGGCGTGCCTACCGGCGTCGTGCTTTGCGGAGATGGAAATACGCCTCCGACCGCATTGCAGGCCGGCGCGTTGTTTGGCCACTCGAAGCGATCGTAGAATCCAGCGGGATTCAGTTCGCACCCTCCAGGTGTTTGGACAGGGAGGGAAACAGCTACGAGCGCCGTGGTGGTGTTGGCACCCGCCGCGAACGGATAGGTAGACCCCGTGACCTGAGCCGAGAAGCACTTCGTACCTCCCGGAGCACCGTTGAACCACCAGGCGTACAGCGGCTCGCAACACGAGCGCACGCAGTTATCCACCCCCGCCGAGGTCTGCCGCTGGCCCAGGCCGAAGCAGAGGCTGCACACCGCCGCCCCGATGAGGGCGAAGGTCATCCTCTCGTTCGTCTTCATTGCCGTCCTCCGAGAAAGGGTTCGAGAACATTCGGCTAACCCGCCGGGTGCCGCGACGACAGCACTGTTTTCCGACGCCGGCGTTGCAGGTAGAACAGGAACGCCCCGATCGCCACTACGCCGCCGATGGCCCAGGCGACCCACCTCCTACGACCCTCCGGCGGCAATTCTTTGCCGTCCGTGGTCGTGAAGCTTTGCGCCGATACTTCGTCCCACGAGCCGGAGGGAGAAATACGGTACGTCGTGATGGATCCCTTGGAGGGATCCAGCCCTTGCCCGAGGGGAGGGTACTCGCCGACGGTAACTTTCATGCCCGGTTCCGCAGCGAGAGTGAAGTCGCTCTCCGAGACGTTGGGATTCGCTTCGAACGATTCGACGCGCAGCCGGGTGATACGCCGGACGCGCCCGCCGGTAGTCCACGTCTTGGACCAATGGTCGGCCCACCACCCGTGGGCCGTGTCCTTCCAAAAGATATCGAAACGCGACCACGGTTCCGAGTTGCTGAAGTAAACGTAACGAAGGATCGCGCTCCTCTGTAGGGGGTCGATCCAGAACTCATCCGACAAGTTCGACAGGGGGTCCGTCCGCACGAGCAGGCAGTTCCGGTCGCGAAACAGTTGCCGCCCGGCCAGGTTGAAATCGTCGGGGTCGTGGGTCGAAGGCCATTTATCCACCAGGAGCGGGGAGTGGACCGTCGGCACGATGCCGTGCGCGAAGAAAATCCGCCACACTTCGTCCACCATCCCGGCAGCGGATCCCAGGCTCCCCTTGCCGATCGAAAGGTCGGAGACATCCTCGTCGATACGGTTGGCCTTCCGGTGTCTAAGGCTTTGCAGCAATTTGCCATTGTAGGCAGACGTGCTAACGCGAGTCCGATACTCCCATTTGGTCGGATCCGTTTCGCTCAATTCGTAGATGACCTCTTGCGACTGTTCGAGCCGATAGGATTTCTTCGCCAGATCGAGGAGGAGGACGCCGCGCCACGGTCGAATCGGATTGCCCGGCGGCCGTGGTTCGTCCTTGTATTCGATCGTGCCCGTCACCACATAGCGGGCGCTCTTCAGGAGCTTCTGTCGAGACTGCCAATCCGCGAACACGGCGGCGAGGTCTGCATTCGTTTTTGGCGGCTGAGCAAACGTCCCACAGGGAAACAGGCAGGCAATCGCCAACGCGAGTGCCCAGCACCGTCCTCGAACTTGCCGACTCTGGATCGTGAGAAACATACCCTTACCTCGTCTATCGCGAGCCGATCAACCGATGGGCCTGGATACCGTTAGCGAGACGCTTTTTGGCCGTGATAACGGACCTCCACAGGAACGATCTCGAGCTGCTTGTCCGGTTTTCGCACCACGATTCGGATGATCGAAACCTGATCGCCCGCTTGCTTGATCCGCTGGGTAATGTGGAGCCGGCGTCCACCCTCGGCCTCGAACTGCGTTACATTCGTATCGGTCGTGTCCGTCTCGATGTGATCGATCGCCCAATCCTTCGCCGGCAACAGCAAGGTGACATCCGCTTCCGCATCCGAGGGGATCGGCTTTTCCCCCAAGAGGACCAGTCGCGGTATCACGCGAAACGAGGGTTGCATTTCCCCGACGACCTCGATCCTGGAGCAGGGGTGGGTCTCGTTATCGAGCGTCACGGCCGAGAGTCGAACGTCGAAGCGGAATCGACCGACGGGCAGAGAGGGATCGGGCGAAACGAAGAGGAGATAATCCTGTGGACTGGTCGCGCTAGACTCGATGCGGACCTGGGCAGATCGTGGGACGACCGACGCCTATACGGATTTCAGCGGCACATGAACCTTGGCACGGATCTTGCGCCAGACACGCTCGCCTTGACGGGCGCATCGATTCTCGAAAACCAGGTTCGGGACACTCACGCTGAGGCGGTTCCGAACGTCGCCTTTCACCTCCCAGCCGGGCGTTGGCGCAAAATCTCCCTCGAACACAGGGTCGATACGCACCGAAATCGACCATCGAGCCACACCCATATCCTGACGGTGAGGGGTGAGATCAAGAGTACCGACGAATTCGGCTTTGTCGCCCGGAGCAATCGTCTTGCCCGGCGGATCGAATTCGAGGCATCCGCACGTCGTTTGGAAGCGCTCGATGGACCGGGGGACGTTCCCGCGGTTATGAATCGTCAGCAAAAACCTGTGCGTGGGCGTCTGCCACATCTCGCCCAGATCGAGTATCTGCGGCTCGACGAACAATCCGTTTATTGCTAGTATCGGCGCTTGTTGCTCTTCTTGCGTCAATGCAGTGGACTTAAGGGAACCAAAGTGATACGCTACTATACTTGTGACGGACACCAGTAGTAAGAATACGACCCGCTGTTTCCAACGCGAGAGGACCACCACGGCACCACCGATCTGATCGCGAATGTGATAGATTGTTGATGCTAGCCAACCCCTCTATCGTCTGTCAAGTGCCCGGCACGCATTTTCTACCGATTTCCTACCTACATTTTTGGGTGACGCGCCACTCGGTGGTGGATAGACCTCGAGGTCTGGCGTCTCGTCTTGGACCTACCCGGAGGTCCGTCCCCGCGTTCATCTCATGCACCTCATCTAATGACCGTGTCGTCGTGATGCTTTCCTATGAGGTGCGAGCGATTCCGTGGATGATTCGACTTCGAGCGGCGGGCGGCTGGGCGGCTTCGCCGCGTATGCCTGGATGGTGTTGGGGTGCTTCGTGTTCGCCTGGATGGGCGAGTTCGCCTACCTCCTGGGGACGGATCGGACTGGCCAGGGTCGATGCGATCGCATTCTCCCCCGACGGCAAACGGATCGTTGCGTCTAATTCGTATCGGATGCTTTCGCCCGACCAGATCGATTTCGGTCTCCGAATTTGGGATTGGCAGACGGAGAGGCCGCCAAGTACGGTGATTTGCCCCGTCACCCCCCCCAAGATGATGAAGGTGTGGCGGCACATGGGCCGGTTCCACGCTCGGCTGATGAGCGACGACGGCAACCGCTTCTTGTCCGTCGGTGGTGAGGGAGGGCACCTGCTTCTGGACATGAAGAACCCCAGCCCGAAGCCGATCGGCGATCTCGATCCTGAACCCGACGAGGATCCCATGCCGAAAAAGCCCTGAACCCGCCCTCGGGGGAGGAATGCGTTCATGATCACATACGCTGGGGCGCTTGGGTGTTTCCGTAGCTCCAAGAGCGACGGTTCGGCTTTTCCGTCCGTTGCTCGACGACGTGCAGAGAACACACGATCGCCCTGGGCGGCTTCCTCGCACCGGTCAATCGGCCTTGCTCCGCCTCCTCTCTCTCGCTATAGCTCGCCTCCCTGGAAACCTCACGGGCGTCTATGCCCGCTATTCTGGGTCAGGGGAGACGAACGACCATGCTCCGCTCGATGCGATTCCTGCCTGGCCGGCGCTGGGGCCGGATCAGTGTTGTCCTCGGCGGGGCGACGGCCCTGGCGGCTGGCATCTGGTTCGGCCGGGGGATGTTCATCCACCAGGCGACCGCCCAGCAGACCGCGCAGTCCATCCCTTCGGAGGCCGAGCAGCTCGGCTCCGGGGACTACGACTCGCGCGTCGTCGCCTACATCCACACGAACCAGGCGCTCACCCGCCGGGATCTCGGCGAGTACCTCATCCACCGCTACGGTGCCGAGAAACTCCCCCTGCTGATGAACAAGCGGCTCATCGACGAGGAGTGCCAGAAGCACGGCATCATCGTCAACGCCGCCGAGGTCGATGCGGCCCTCTCCGAGGACATCCGGGGGATGAATATCGACTACGAGACGTTCCTCAAGACCGTCCTGGCCCGCTCGAAGAAGAACCTCTACGAGTGGAAAGAAGACATCCTCCGCCCGCGCCTCCAGATGACGCGCCTCGTGCAGGACCGCCTCCCGATCAGCGAAGCCGACATCCTGAAGGGCTTCGAGTCCCTCTACGGCGAGAAGGTCGAGTGCCGGATCATCCTCTGGCCGCTCGCCCAGGAGAAGCAGGCGATCGAAGCCTACGGTCGGATCCGCAACGACGAGTCGGCCTTCGCCGAGGCGGCGAAGAACCAGTGGAAGGCCGACCTCGGTGCGACCGGCGGCAAGCTCAAGCCGATCATGCGCCACGCGATGGACCCGAACCTGGAGAAGGAGGCGTTCTCGCTCCAGCCGGGCCAGGTGAGTACGCTCAAGAAGACCCCCGAAGGGATCATCGTCTTGCGCTGCGACAAGCGAATCCCGCCCGACACGACGGTCACGCTCGACTTCGTCCGGGACAAGCTCGTCAAGGAACTCCGCGAGGTGAAGATAGAGACCGAGATGGCGGCGCTCTTCCAGAGGTTGCGCCAGCAGGCGGACCCGAAGCCGTTGCTCGAGCAAATCAAGAAACTGCCCACGATGGCAACCCCGCCCAGCAGTCAGGTCGTCGCCTGGCTGTACAACAATCGACCGATCACCCGCGAAGACCTCGGCGAGTTCCTCATCGCCCGATTCGGCGGCGAGAAGGTCGAGTTCATGGTCAACCGCCGCATCATCGACCAGGAGTGTGTCGCCCATCATGTGGTCGTGACCGAGGAGGACATCGACAGCGCCTACCAGGACGACCTGAAGATGATGCAATTCAAGACCAAGGAGGAGTTCGAGAAAGGTCTGCTCTCGAAATGGGGCAAGACCGTCTTCGAGTGGCGCGAAGATGTCATCCGCCCGCGACTCATGCTCCGCAAACTCTGCGAGGGCCGAGTCACCTGCACCGACGAGGACGTGAAGAAGGCCCACGAAGCGTACCACGGCGAGCGGCTCGAGTGCCGGATGATCCTTTGGCCGCCCGATCAGGCGAAGTTCGCTAGGGACATCTACTCCAAGCTGCGTGACAGCGAGCGGGAGTTCGACCTTGCGGCCAAATCGCAGGCGATCCAAACCCTCGCCAGCAAGGGCGGCAAGGTGGATGTCTTCGGTCGCAACTCCCTGGGCGACGAAAACCTCGAACGCGAGGCGTTCAAACTTCAGCCCGGCGAAACCAGCACGCTCATCGAGACGCCTCAAGGGGTCGTCATGCTCCGCTGCGACAGCCGGATCCCGCCGGACACGAAGACCACGCTCGAGCAGGTGCGAGCCATGCGAACGCCGGAGATCATCGAAAAGAAGGTCCAACAGGAGATGCAGGTCGTCTTCCGCGATATGCGCGAGAAGGCGAAGCCGCAACTGATCCTCCGATGGTTCGGCAAAACCGAGGATCTCGTGGGCGACTCACGACGACTGCTCTCGGACCTCGCCCCAGCTGGGAAACGCTAAGGTTTCGGGCGAGCGGGGGGTGTAAACCCAATACCGTAGAACGAAGGAGGTAGGGTGGGTCGAGCGGAGCGAGGCCCACCGGCATTTCACCGGCTTCACCCTTTACTCGACATCGAGGGCTGGTGGTGGGG
>JANXSH010000353.1 GCA_025356615.1 Planctomycetia bacterium
CGTGAGGTCTTCCATCGCGAGCTGAAACTTCCGCTGGTCGTAGATCGGCAGCAATTTCGCCGCGTCGTAGAACCCGAACGGCGTGCAGCCGGCGTAGCCGATGATGCGGGCCGCGTGCAGGTGCACGCCGTCGCCCATGTAGATGAGTCGCCAGAGCTCTTTCTTCATGTCTCCTCCGCGGTGATGTGACAGGGCGCGGGATGAGCCTACGCGCCAGTGTCTGGCCCGCCAGTGGCGACCCCGCCAGGAGGCACCCATCCTGTTCGGACGATGAACACGCCATCGGGACGGTGGCGGGGTGGCGGTGGCGCGGCCGGGGACGTAGCGTCCGCGTCGTCTCCTTCCCCCTATCTCTCATGAAGCTCTACGAAGGTGCCCGAACCGACTCGGGATGCGTCGTCACGGTCGATGGCCGCGAACTCCCGATGCGTAACGACCTGCGAAACCACTCGCCCGCTGGGGCGGAGTGGGGCTACGGAGGCTCGGGGCCGGCCCAGCTCGCGCTGGCGCTGCTTGCCGACGCGACCGGCGACGACGAAGTCGCGCAGTGCCACTACCAGCGATTCAAGCGGGATGTGGTCGCGGGACTCGAGCGAGACCGCTTCCTCATCACCCAGGCCGAGATCAGGTGCTGGATAGCTGCCGTCCTCTCCGAGCAGGATCCATGCTGAGGTGGCACTCGGTCACGATCAGGATCAGCAATGTCTTCGACTCGCAGGACGCCGGCACCAGCACGCATCGAAGCCGCATGCATCTTTATGTTCCGGGGGGCCTCAACTGAGCTTGTGCCTCCCATACTGTCCGGGTTAGCTTCAATCGGGGATCACCGTCGGCGCGGCGGAAGTCGCCAGCCGGCCGTCCCCACCTCTTGTCCAGGCCCCACCATGCCCATCCTGCTCAACGGCTTCTGCCTGTCACTCTCGGCCCACTCGGCCGCCGGCTGTGTCATCGAGTGCCCCGACCCCAGCGACATGGAGGAGCTGAGGGCGCAACAGGCCGGCAAATGGTTCTTGTACTGGCGGGGCGGTAGGGCATTCGGCCTGCCACTGGCCGACTCACCGCGGCCCTCTTCCGCCGCGACATGCACCCTCGATTTCGGCGACCTCGACACACTGCACCTATTGGCAGCTCGGATCGGCGAGGTACTCCCCACGCTGTTCCCTGGCTATAACCCCTTCCGCAGCCGTCGTCGCACCTTCTCCTTCCTGGCGAGGAAGCAGGACACCGAGATCGTCGGCCGGGTCACGAAGGGCTGGCGCGACCCGCACCCGCTGCTCGGCCGGTTCACTATCCGGCCGCGGTTCGACCTCGAACCTCGCATCGTCGAGCCGCGCCCAGGGGAGACCTCGATAGGGTTGTTTCTGAGCGTCGTTACCCGTTGGCAGATCCAGGCCACCGTTCAAGAACTCGCCGCGGCGGGCGTCGATCTTACGGGGCTCGCGGTGGTACGGCGCGCGCCCCTACCGCAACAGCGCTCGCTCGTAGGGACCATCGAGAAGCTGATGGGCGACGTGGTCGTGTTGAAAGAGTCGCTCGACGGATCGAGGTCCGTCGCCGCCGACGATGTATGGGTCGAGGGGAGCCGGGCGTCCTTCACCCGCTGCCTCCATCACCTCCTCGGCTCGCGATACGAAAGCCTTGAGTCGGGCCGCTTCTCGGAAGAGGGCAAGCTCTTCGCGGGACCGGACCTCGACCGCCTGATCACGGAGATGGAGGTATACCTCAAGGCTAAGGGAGACGTGCCGCTCGGGGCTGGCCTATCATTCAGAGTACAGGGGCGGGTTGCCCTCACCAACGCCGACGGCTTCCAGTCCGTCCGCACCTGCGGGGACGCCGAGTACTGCTTCGACGCGGCCAAGTCGAAGCGGCACCCGTACTCCTGGAAGGGCCTGCTTCGCTACGGCCCGTTCGACCGCGACTCCTTCTCCAAGCGCTCCCCTCGCATCCTTGTCGTCTGCCCCGAGCAAGCGGCCGGGCGCGTGAGCGCGTTCGTCGGCCACTTCAAGAACGGGATCGCATCGGTGCCGTCCTCGCAGTACCAGAAGGGCTTCGCCGCGACCTTTGGCCTCGCCAACCCGTCGTTCGTGTCCCTACCGGTGCGGCTGCTGGGGGTCGCAGAGGGCCGTGTGGCGGCCGCGTACCGCGCCGCGATCGAGGCCCGCCTCGCCTCAGCGCAGGAGGCATTCGACGCGGCCTTCGTCGTCCTCGACGACGCCCACGGGCGGCTCCCGGACGCCGTCAACCCGTACCTGCACGCCAAGGCGGTACTCCTGCTCCACGGCATCCCGTCCCAGCAGTGCAGACTCTCCACCGCCTCTGCCCCCGAGCGCGACCTGCACTGGAAGCTCCCGAACGTGGCCGTGGCCATGTACGCCAAGTTAGGCGGGAGCCCTTGGACGGTCGCGCAGAGCCAGACCGCGGACGACGAACTGGTCATCGGGATGGGGATGGCGGAGATGTCTGGGAGTCGGTTCGACGCGCGGCACCGTTACACGGGGATCACCACCGTGTTCCGGGGGGACGGCAACTACCTCCTCTCCAACGTCTCCCGGGTGTGCGACTACGAGCGCTACCCCGAGGAGCTTCGGCAGACCACTACGGCGCTCCTGGCAGAATTGCGGGAGCGCAACGGCTGGCGCGCCGGCGACACCGTCCGGATCGTCTTCCACGCCCGCAAGCCTCTCAAGAACGTCGAGGTGGCATCGATCGTCGGCGACTGCGTCGCCGAGGTCGGGAGGGACGTGAACATCGAGTTCGCCTTCCTGACCGTCGAAACCAGCCACCCGTTCAGGCTGTTCGACACGGACCAACCGGGGGTCGAGACGAAGGGCGGGCGGGGCGTGAAGGGGGCGTTCTCTCCGCGGCGAGGGACGATCGCGCAACTGGGACGGCATACCAGGCTCCTGGCCAACAATGGACCGCTCCAGGTGAAGCGGGTGGGGGCACCCCTCCCCGCGCCGCTCCTCATTCACCTCCACCGGGAGTCGCGCTATGTCGATCTGGACTATCTGACCGAGCAGGTCCTCAAATTCACGTCACTAACGTGGCGGTCCACGCTCCCCGCGTCCGCCCCGGTCACGATCTACTACTCCGAGCTGATCGCCGAGCAACTCTGCCGCCTGCAGGCTGTCCCGGACTGGTCGCCCGCCCTGCTCAACACGAAGCTCAAATTCAGCCGGTGGTTCCTGTGACAACGCCACTCACGCTCAGCATCGGCCGCCAGCTCTCCGATCTGGGGGCATTCTCTCAAGGGGAGTTCCGTGCGGACAGCCCCGACGGCCTGTTCGCGCTTCACGTGTTCGAGGCGGCCGGCGAGTCCGGCCCGGTGAGCGGCCAGGCCCCTGCCTTTCTGCTTGGGGATCTCCGGGCCGGCCGGGCACCCGCTCTCGCGGCCGCCGGGTTCGCCCTGACCTTCGCGCACTCTGCGCGTCCGGCGGACGAGGTCGCGGCGTGGCGCAGTGGGCTCGAACGGTTATCGGGGAAGGAGGCCTTTCCAGCCGACCGTCAGTCCTTCGCCTACCGGCCCGTCGAGTTCTACGGACTCTGCCTCGGTGCCCAGCACCTGCTCGCCCCGGACTGCCCTGCGGCGTCTTGGCTCAAAACCGTGGCACTGCGGCTCGGAACGGTCACGCCGGCGGAGAGCTGGGGTGGCCTGCTGAGTCGGATCGCGGCCTCGCTCGTCGGAGCCCGCTGGGGCGGCACCTGGCCACAGCCCCGACCGGACTGGCCCATCGACGACCTCGCGCTGATGCGGTGGGCGTCGGTCGCCCACGCCCCGCTCTTCCCGGTGCCTATGGACCGACGCCCCCTCGACGCCGCCCTTCTGGCGCGGGCCGTCCTCGAGCCGCTACCCCAGGGCAGCCTGCCCGCCGTGGCGACGCTCTACCAAGCGGTGCGTGCCGCAGCGCGGGAGCGGCTCGAATCCGACCTGGAAGCGTCTTGGCAGCTTGGCCGGCCGGCCCAGGACGCGGTTGAACTCGTCATGAAGCTCTGCCGGAGGTTCCCCCTGTTCGCGGCCCAGATCAGGAAGCGCCACAGCAAGCGGAAGACGGTCACGTTCACCGACGAGTACGACGTGCAGGACGCGATGCACGCCCTGCTGCGGCTCTTCTTCGACGACGTGCGGGCAGAGGAGGTGACCCCGAGTTACGCGGGGAATTCCAGCCGGATCGACTTCCTGCTCAAGCGAGAGAAGGTGGTGGTCGAGGTCAAGATGACGCGCAGCGGGCTGAAGCAGAAGGAGGTCGCCTCGCAGCTGATCGAGGACAAGGAGCGGTACCGGACGCACCCGGACTTCCGGACGCTCGTGTGCTTCGTCTACGACCCAGATCGCCTAATCGCCAACCCGGCGGCGGTGGAGGACGATGTCTCACAAGACTCGGAGGGTTTCCGGGTCGTCGTGATCGTCTCCCCGAAAGTCGCCTAGCACCAGACGTGGCGGGTGCGGTCGTTCCCAACCCGCGACGAACCGAGTACAATTGCCTTCTCGGAGCATAGGGCAATTAGAGCGGAAGTGCCGCTGTATGCTTCTGTTCAGAAGCCAGACATCGCAGCGAGGCCCCCACGGCAAATGACCACCCCGTTCCACTCCATGTACCTGGCGTACGAACTGACGAAGCGGCTCCCCGCCGAGCGGGCCGAGAAGCTGTCGCAGTCGCTCGCCAACGCCACCGTCGATCTGAACCCGCATCAGGTCGAGGCGGCCCTGTTCGCTTTCCGGTCGCCGCTCTCGCGCGGGGCCATCCTGGCGGACGAGGTGGGGCTGGGGAAGACGATCGAGGCCGGCCTGATCGTGAGCCAGCTGTGGGCCGAGCGGAAGCGGCGGATCCTCTGCGTCGTCCCGGCGTCCCTCCGCAAGCAGTGGAGCCAGGAACTCGCCGAGAAGTTCTACATCGACTCTGTCATCCTCGAAACGAAGGCGTACAACCAGGCGAAGAAGCAGGGCATCCCGAACCCATTCCTCGTGCCCGATAAGATCGTCATCGTCTCCTACCAGTTCGCGAGTGCCAAGATCGCGGAGGTGAAGGACGCGAACTGGGACCTGGTCGTGCTGGACGAGGCCCACCGCCTCCGCAATGTCTACAAGAAGACGAACAAGATCGCACGCAATCTCCGCGACGCCATCGGCTCGCGTCCGAAGGTGCTACTCACCGCCACCCCGCTCCAGAACTCGCTCCTCGAGTTGTACGGGCTGGTCAGCTTCGTCGATGACAAGATCTTCGGCAGCGAGGAGTCGTTCCGCGACCAGTTCTGCAAGCGAACCGACGGCGTCGGCCCGTTCGCCCAACTCAAGGCCCGCCTCGCGCCGGTCTGCCACCGCACGCTCCGCCGCCAGGTGACCGAGTACATCCGCTACCCCCGCCGTGTCTCGCTCACCCAGGACTTCACCCCGACCGACGAGGAGCAGCGGCTGTACCAGCAGGTGTCGGACTACCTGCAGAAGCCCGACCTACACGCCCTGCCTAACAGCCAGCGGCAGCTCATCACCCTGGTACTCCGCAAGATCCTGGCCTCGTCCTCGTTCGCGATCGGCGACACCCTCGGCACGATGATCGGTCGGCTCCAGGCGATGCAGTCGGCCGCCGCGACGGCCCCCGCCCAGCGGGTGGCCGACGTGGTCGGCGAGGACGTGGCCGACACCACCGACGAAATGGAGGAGGAATGGGAGGAGGACGCGGCGGCTCCTCCGCCGCCACCGAAGCAGACCATCGCCGGGGAGATCGCCGAACTCGTGGGGTACCGCGCACTCGCGGAATCGATCCAGACGAACGCCAAGGGCGACGCCCTGCTCACCGCCCTGACGAAGGGCTTCGCCAAGGCCGAGGAACTCGGCGCGCCCCAGAAGGCCCTCGTGTTCACCGAGTCCCGTCGGACCCAGCTCTACCTGCTCAAACTACTCGAGACGAACGGCTACGAAGGCCGCATCGTCCTTTTTAACGGCACCAACGCGGACCCCGCCTCGAAGGCCATCTACAAGGACTGGCTCAAACGCCACGCCGGCCAGGAGTCGATCAGCGCCTCGCCGTCGGCGGACATGCGGTCGGCCCTGGTCGAGCGGTTCCGCGAGGGGGCCAGCGTGATGATCGCGACGGAGTCCGCGGCGGAGGGGGTGAACCTCCAGTTCTGCAACCTCGTGGTGAATTACGACCTCCCGTGGAACCCCCAGCGGATCGAGCAGCGTATCGGCAGGTGTCATCGCTACGGGCAGAAGCACGACGTGGTCGTGATCAATTTCCTCAACCGTGCGAACCAGGCGGACGAGCGGGTCTTCGAACTGCTCGACGCGAAGCTCAAGCTGTTCGACGGCGTGTTCGGGGCGTCCGACGAGGTACTCGGGGCGCTGGAGTCTGGGATCGACTTCGAGAAGCGCATCCACGCGATCTACCAGAGCTGCCGCTCTCCGGAGGACATTAACGCGGCCTTCGACCAGTTGCAGCAGGAGTTGGAGACGGAGATCACCGCGGCCCTCACGGACGCGAGGTCGAAGCTCCTAGAGAACTTCGACGACGACGTCCGGCGACGCCTCAACATGCGGAAGGACGAGACCGAGACGCAACTCACCCGCTACGGCGAGTGGCTCTGGCACCTGACGAAGATCGAGCTGGGCGAGGCGGCGACCTTCGACACGCGGGCGCACGGCTTCCGGCTGACATCCAAGCTCCCTGGCCTGCCCACCGTCCCGGCCGGGTCGTACCGCCTGCACACGGAGCACGTCGCCGAGGGCGAAATCCACTACCGCGCCGGGCATCCCCTGGCCGCGGCCCTGGTAGAGCGGGCCAAGAACCGGCGGTTGCCGCCGTCGGAGCTGGAGTTCCGCTACGACCGCTACGAGGGCAAGCTGAGCCTGATCGAGCGGCTCCGGGGCCGGTCCGGGTGGATGCGCCTGGTGAACGTCGCTGTGACGGCACTGGAGACCGAGGAAACACTGGCCTTCTGCGGCTTCGCCGACGACGGCGAGCCGCTGGACCGCGACACGTGCGAGAAACTCATGTGCGTGCCGGGGGCGGTGGGTTCGCCGGTCGACGTGCCAGCCGGCATCGACGAGGCCATGCGGCGCCAGCTTGGCGGGGCGCGTGCGGAGGCCGTCAGCGCCGCGATGAACCGGAACCAGCGGTACTACGAGGCGGAGATGGAGAAGCTGGAGGAGTGGGCCGAGGACTTGAAGAAGGGCTTGGCGCGGGAGATCGACGACATGGAAGCGGAGATCCGGGAGGCGAAGAAGCAGGCCCGCCTCGCGCCGGACCTCGCGGCCAAGATCGTGCTGCAAAAGCAGGCCGGCGAGCTCGAACGGCAGCGGAACGCG
This sequence comes from Planctomycetia bacterium, assembly GCA_025356615.1. Classification (GTDB taxonomy): domain Bacteria; phylum Planctomycetota; class Planctomycetia; order Gemmatales; family Gemmataceae; genus JANXSH01. The sequence continues at coordinate 7,304 of JANXSH010000353.1, forward strand.
AAGCGGAGGAACCTCTTCGAAGAGCAGGACCGGATCGCCGCCAAGAAGGACGCGCTTCTCGACGACATCGCCGGCAAGCTCACCCAGCAGGTGGCGGAGACCGAGGTCTTCACTATCCGCTGGAAGGTCATCTAATAGGCGTATCCCGACCAGCTTTCACTGGGTAGACTGCAAAACGAACCATGGCCAAGCAGAAACTCGAACTCACCTGGATCGGCAAGG
>JANXSH010000425.1 GCA_025356615.1 Planctomycetia bacterium
TTCCCGTCATCATCGCGCCCCTCGACCACGACCTGCGGAAAGATGCCCTGTTCGTCCCACACTCGGTAACTGCTGCGGTCGCGCGGATACCGGCCGAACGCGACGTACACGTCCGGGGCCTGCGCGATCTCGTATCGATCCTTCACCGGGTAAATCGGGTGGTTGCCCCCGACGACCACGTCCCGTCGGTCGGCGATCGCGGCGGCCAAACCCGTCCGCAACAGCACGGTCCCGTCGAACTGACACGAACTCTTGAACGGCCGCGGGCCGTCCGGCGCGTCGTTCATGAGAATCACATCCGTCGTCATCGGCATCCCTCCCGCAACCACCATCAATATACCCGTGACGGTGTAGCCGATGCTACCGCGCTCTGCTCCGGGGCGTGTGCGAGGGGTTCACTCCCCGCCAGGGGTTGCGCTGCGCTTCACCCCTGGCTACGGCTTTGCAACAGAACGCCCGCCTGCAAGAAAACGGGCGGGCCTGCAACAGAACTCGGTTTTACTTTACTTCGAGAGACCACGTCTTCACGGCGATTCCGGCCAATATCTTCTGTCGCTCTTTGATGTCCTTAATGGACCACGCCACTTTTCGCCCGAGCGCCTTGGTGAGTGTGTACGCTGAACTTGCTAAGTGCGACCGCTTGTCAGCGAAGGCTCGGTTTCCGATGGCGGAGTTCTTGCTCGCCGTCAACAGCACCATGTTCCCGATCCGTCTGAAATAGAGTTCGGCATCGGCCGGGTCGATGTCGGGCCAGTTGCCGTTCGGGTTCTCCGGTAGGACGTGTTCGAGCGTGATGACGGCGCGGTCTTCGTTGGGCATCAGTTCCGGTTCCGGAAGGCTATTCGCTTGCATCTCCATCGCCCGGAGAAGGTAGCGTGCGAAGTTGTTGTTGGTAACTTTCGCCTCCGAGAATGCACTCTGGAACTCTTCGTCAAGCGGAACGATATCCTTCATCGCCGCGCCCAACTGCTTCGCCGTAGTAATCTTCCCCGCACCGATCTCCTGAGCACGCACGGCATACTGGCGATCCAGAACTCCCGTATTCCTGCCAACAATGGAAAACCGCACCGTCCAAGCGACGCACAACTTAAACGCCTTCTCCGTCTCCTTCGTTGTAAAGTGCTTGGTGACGGAGAACATCAGCGGGCGAATCTGTTCCACCCGCATGTAATGAAGGAGCGTTTGAAGCGACCGTCTCGTGGTTTCGCCGTGGTTAGCCCACTTGGGGTGCGAGGGGTTCAGAAGGGCGACGTAATCGTTCGCGCTTTCGGCAAGTTGGCCCAGGAAATTAATTGCCCTGTGTTGGCTGCTGATTTCCTTTTTCACCTTGTCGAACACCTCCCGCTCTCGCGTCGGCCCGTGCAAAGTCGAGAGGAGGTGTCGCAGGTAAGTAACCGTGATGTCTTCCTCGGACTGCGACTCCAGCGCGCCGGTCATTGCTGCCCACTTCTGTTGCGCCTCCGACAACTTGCCGCTACCCGCCTTCTGAAACAGATAGTTTTTGAGCAAGTCGGCCTGGGAGGTTCGCAGCCCGCGACCGTTGAGTGTTTCAAACATCACATAGGCGTTGATCTCGTCGGGCACGTTTAGAAGGATGACTTGGGCGCGGGTTTGAATGAAGCTCGTCCAAGTGTTGAGGAGGGTGGGTCGGTGCGCCTGTGTGTACGGTTTCAGCACCTCCTTGACCTTCTTCGCCAGCGTCTTTGCTGCTGCGGCGATCTTGCGGTGTGATTCCTTCCGCGGGACAACCGCGCGGCCAGCCTCGCCGGGCCTAGAGAGGATGGCGTCCACGAAGAACTTCCGGTCGTCGATGTTTAAGGTCAACTTGGGCAGGTTCTCTCGGGCCTCCCTGTCGAAGTTGAGGAGGAAGTCGTTCTCGATCGAGCCGGCTAACTTCTCTTCACCCTGCTCGATGAAGGAGTCGCGGATTGCAGCGAGAAGAATGGTTGTCGTCGCGAGCCGTTGCTGACCGTCGGACACTTCGGGCTGGTTATCCGCCCCCTGTGTCAACACGATCGTTCCGAGGAAGTACGACGAGTCTTCGCCCCCAATGGCGGTGGCGAAGTCTTGAAACAAGTCAAGGACATGCTCATCTTCCCAAGCGTATTCGCGCTGGTTCAGCGGGACGACCAAGCGATTGTAGCGGAGAACATCTCCGATGCCGATCTGCTCGGCTTTAATGATGCCCCTTGTCGCCATTAGTTGCGTCCTCCTCGCCATGCACCATGCCGCCTAGAAACGGAACCTGCTGATCCGCTGCCTGCAACTCTTTTACGGCCGCCCAACGCAACCGTTCTCTGACCCAAGCCGAAAGCGCGATCCCCGCTAAATCAGCGGCGGCGGCAAACGCCACCTTTTCGGACTGCTCAAGCCGAACGAGAAGGTTTTCGCTTTTCAGCTTGGCCGAACCTTTGCGTTGTCCGGCCGGTCGTTTTTTAGCCATACGCAAAGTGTACCTACAAATGCGATACGAGTCAAGCCTACTGAGATTGAGTGCACTTCTAATGTATATACAATCGGAGCCGTTCCTTTATGACGCAGTTGGTTTGGAGCGGCACCGTGGACCTCCGAGAACTGAAAGCCCTGGAAATTGCGGCCCGGTCGCGGATCACGTTCGACGGTTCGGCGTGGGTCGTGCCTTCACAGACGGGTAGCGGCCGGTATCGCGTCGCCATCGGTTCGCAGCCGTCGTGCGAGTGCGAAGACTTCCAGAACCGCCGACTCCCGTGCAAGCACGTCATCGCGGCCCGCTTGGTACACGAGCGCGACCACGGGGGCGAAGCCCCGGTCATCGTCACGGATGCGGTGCCGAAGAAGCCGACGTACAAGCAGAACTGGCCGCTCTACAACCAAGCCCAGCAGACCGAGCGGGATCGGTTCCGCGAGTTGCTGTTCGACTTGTTGAAGGGCATCGAGGAACCGGCACAACCGAAGACGGGCCGTCGCCGCACGCCGCTTTCGGCGATGATCTACGCCAGCGCACTTAAGGTGTTCACGACGCTGTCTTCCCGCCGGTTCGCGTGCGAGTTGAAGGACGCCCACGAGCGGGGCTACCTGTCGCACCTGATGAACAGCGTGAGCGTGACCGACTACATGGAACACGACCTGATGACGCCGTACCTTCACAGTCTCATCGAGCGAGCCGCAACGCCGCTCCGCGGAATCGAGACGACGTTCGCCCCCGACTCGACGGGGTTCAGCACGTCGCGGTTCGTGAAGTGGTTCGACGAGAAGTACGGCCGCGAGCGGTCCGGGCGGGAGTGGGTGAAGGCTCACGCGATGGTCGGGACGAAAACGAACGTCATCACGGCGTGCGTCATCGAAGGCCCGACGGCGGGCGACGCGCCCCAACTCCGGCCGATGCTCGACGCGACGGTAGCGAACGGGTTCACGGTGACAGACGTGGTGGCGGACAAGGCGTACCTGAGTCACGACAACCTGGAAGCCATCCACGGCCACGGGGCGACGGCGTTCATCCCGTTCAAGGTGAACAGTCTGCCGGGTGAGCCGGGCAGCCTGTGGGAGCGGATGTTCGGGTACTTCCAGTTCCGGCGGGCGGAGTTCCTGACCCGGTATCACCAGCGGTCGAACGTCGGAAGCACGTTCTCGATGGTGAAGGCGAAGTTCCGCGACGACGTTCGGTCCCGGGCAGACATCGCCATGAAGAACGAGGTGCTGCTTAAGTTCCTGTGTCATAACATCGTCGTCGTGCATCAGGCGGTCGCGGAACTCGGGATCGAGGCGGAGTTCTGGCCGGACGCGGCTGCAACAAAACTCCCTGCAATGCAACGCAACTGCTAAGATTTGAGGGGTTCTGTTGCAAAGCCCCTGGCTACGGTCGGTCGTCCCTCCGGGACTACAAACCCGCGATGTAGCCGCGGATGCGGCGACCGACCGTAGCCTGGGGTGGAGGCTTTGCGAAACCCCTGGCACATACCCGCA
>JANXSH010001150.1 GCA_025356615.1 Planctomycetia bacterium
AGCCGGTCGAGGTTCCCGGCCTTCTCGCGTGCCGTGGCGAATTCGAGGCGACCAGCTTCGTCGAGTCCCGCGTCGCTGTCGGTGAGGACGCCCTGAACGATGTGCGGCCCGTACTCGGTTCGCAACTCGTTCAATGACGCCAGCGCCCGTTGCAGGTCGGCCCAGTCGAGGCGGGCGCGGCGAAGCTCGTGCTCGTAGATCACGAGTTTGCAATACGGGTCGAGCCGGTCGGCCAGCCGTCGCGGGTCGCGTTCCAGGTCGGCGAGCGAGTCGCGCCAATGCGAAATCGCTTCGCCAGCCCACTCCGGCAAGCTGCCTTGCTGAAGCGCGAGTTCGCACTTCTCGAGGTACTCCGCCTGGATCTCGCGCGCCGTGAAGCGCCGACCGTCCTCGAGGGCCGCCGTCGCTTTGCCCCAGGGGTCGCGCGAGAAGGTGTGCAGCGCCTCGACCGGATCGACCAGGGGCAATTCCTTGCCGACCTCCAACCCCCGGTTGAGCATCTCGACGAGAAGCCCGGTCGTCGCATACGTCAGGTAGATGCCGAACGGCGCGCGGTGCGAGTCCTTGCCGAGCAGGTGGAGGCGCGTCCATGTCGTCCCGCCATCGATTTCGGTGCGACGACGGTTGGAGTAGATGGCGCGGAAGCTCGTCGTGTCGTCGCTGTAGGTCACTTGCAAGTGTCGGGCGCGCTGGGACAGCTCGTAGCCGATGCCGTCGGCGTGGCCCGAGAGGCCGCCCGAACCACAGTACAGCACCCGACTGACCAGGTGCGGCATCAGGGCCGGGCCGACGACCTCCTCGGGTGCCCAGGAGGTGTACGACTCGTGCGACCCGTAGGTCACGCCCTCGGCGTACAGCGGATCGACGTTGTTCTTGATGATGCGCAGGACGACGCCGGGCCGCTCTTTCATCGCATCGACCGCAGCGAGGCCGAGCAGGTATTCGCCCGCCTTGTCGTAGAGCGTCACCTGGCGCGGCGTGAAGCACTCGGCCGTCGCGTGTTCGGGGTGCGAGCCGTAGTCGAGGTACAGGCGCGCGCCGTTCTCGAGGTAGAGGCCGCGATAGCCGTGCTGGTCCGGCACCCAGGCGCGGAGTTTCTTCACAGCCTCGGCGAGCATATCGTAGACCTCGTCGTGGTCGATCGGGGCGTCACCGCGCTGACCGCTGACGGCGTACTCCGTCTCGGCCCCCATCAGGAATGGCTTGGTCATGGGGATGCTCCATCTTGGGATGGTGTGGGTATCGAAGACCTTCTTCCACTCGCTCCGAGACGACTCTTACCCAAAGAGACGCTGATGGGATCGATGTTTTTCGGAATGACGGAGCCGTCCCTCTCATCGATCTTCGAATCTGGGGCTACGCCGTTCGCCGGGTTGGAGACCGGATAGCACGCCCTGCGGAAAGCCCATACACTTTCTCCATGAGCAACCCTCTCGACGTGCTGATCCTCGGCGGAGGCGTCATCGGCCTGACGACGGCGTGGTATCTGGCCGGTCAGGGTGCGCGCGTGCGCATCCTCGAGCGAGGTGAGGTGGGCCGGGCGGCGTCGTGGGCCGGGGCGGGCATCCTCCCCCCGGCGCTGGAGGCGGTCGCCCTCTCCCCGATGGATCGACTCCGGGCGCTGAGCGTGCGACTGTTCCCCGAACTCTCGGCGGAGTTGCTCCGCGAGACGGGCGTGCCGAACGGCTACGTCGTGTGCGGCGGGATCGAGTTGCCGGACCCGGAACACCCCGGCCTCGACCTGCCGACGGAGGAATGGCACAGTCCCGGCGTGCCGGTCGAGCATTGGGGACGCGAGACGATCCGCGCGACGGCCCCCTACCTCGCGCCCGACATCGATCGGGCCGTCTACCTCCCGAGCCTCGCGCAGGTGCGGAACCCCTGGCACATGCGGGCGTTGGCCGAAGGGTGCAGGCGGCGCGGCGTCGAGATCCTTGAAAAGTTCGACGCGCGGCTCGTCGCACATCGTTCGCGGGTCGCGGTCGAGGGAATCGACGCCGATCGGGTACTCGTCGCGGCGGGGGCGTGGTCGGCGGAGTTGCTCGCTCCGCTGGGGATACGCCTTCCCGTTCGCCCGGTGCGTGGGCAGATGCTCCTCTACCGCACGCCGGATGCGTGGGTTCGGCCGGTCCTGTTGCAGGGCAAGCGCTATCTCGTGCCGCGTGCCGACGGGCGAATCCTCGTCGGCTCGACGGAGGAGGAAGCAGGCTTCGACGCAACGACGACAGCCGATGGTCTGGCGGGCCTCGCCGCTTTCGCACGCCGGGTGATGCCAGCACTCGCCGATGCTTCGCTCGAACGGTCGTGGGCCGGCCTGCGCCCCGGAAGCCCGGCGGGGGTGCCGTTCCTCGGGGCGATCCCTTCTTTCGACAACCTCCACGTCGCCTGCGGCCACTTTCGCGCCGGGATCCAGCTCTCCGCCGCGACCGGCCTCGTGATGGCCCAGCACCTCCTCGGACAGCCTCCCTCGATCGCCCTGGACTCGTTCACCGCGTACACGGTCATTGACTCGTAGGGGGTGCGAGCGGAGCGAGGGCATCAGCACCAACCCTCGGCGTCAAGGGGACTCATCATCCTTCGGCTTGTCCTTCTCCTTGACCGGCTCCTTCGGCTCCTCGGAGGTATCGAAGGCGATCGTATGGAGCCGACGGATGGGAAAGAGCTTGTACCCGGCGGGCACCTTTCCGACGAGGCCGATCAGGATCGCCGTCTGTCCGTTGATCGGCAGAGTGCCGAGGGGCGTCAGTGAAGCCTCCTCGCCGTCCTTCTGCACGACCTGCCAGACGCTATCGGTCTCATTCTCGCCAGAGACGTTGATCGTCTTGACTTTCGCGAGGTCCATCTTGAGCGTCTTCTTGAACATCATCGTCGGAAGGAGCTTCTCGCCCCCGGAGGGCAGGCGATAGAGGGCCATCAGGTCGGAAACCTTGTGAGTCTTCTTCACGTCATCATCCTGCGTGATGACGACAGCGGGCCGACCCGGCTTCGTCACTTCCACCTTGGGGGCCAGGAAGGTCACGGCCCGGATGCCGCCCTTGAGGATGCCGCCTTGAAAGGTGAGCGTGGCGACGCCGTCGTCTCCCTTGTCCACCTCCGCCTCGAGGGTGATCTTGTTGATGCCCTTGTACTTCGTCGTGCCGGAAAGTGATACGTCCTCCTCGGCCTTCGCGCCGACGGCCACGACGGCCGTCATCGTGCCCTTCTCGTTGTCGAATCGCACGGTGCGGAGTTGCGTGAGCGGGACCAGGGTGACGACCCCCTCGAGGAAGCGGATCGAGGCGTCGTCGC
>JANXSH010000479.1 GCA_025356615.1 Planctomycetia bacterium
AGACGGTGATCGTGCCGATCACATTGCTCGGCTTGAAGAGCTTGGCCGCGGCGCTCTCGGCAAGACTGCCGACGATGAATGCGTCATCCTTCGATGTGCTGACCATCCAGCCCTTGATGATCCGCTCCTTGCCGGGTCCGACGAGGAACGAGGTCGGCTTGCCCTCGCTCGGCTCGAAGAACTCGAAGGCGTCGAGTCCGTCGATGGTGATCGAAACGGCGATCTCATGTTTGGAGGTGTTGCACAACTTGATGCGATACTCCTCGCCCTTGTGCAAGGAGACCTGCGTGTACCCGTGCTCGATCTTGCCCGGACGATGCTTGAAAGCGTCGTCCTTGCTGTCGGCCTTGGCGGCGAGAATCTCGACCGCGAAGGGGCTGTCCTTGCGGACCTTGATCTTGTCTTTCTGTGTGTAGGCCGGCGGCTCTTCCTGTTGCTTCTTCAGGTGTTCGTTGCGTTCCTTGCTGTCGGCTTTGACGTACTCCGTGAAATCGACGCTGAGGGCGAGGAGTTTGACGACATCCTCGTTGCTCTTGTAGCCGAGGGTCGTGGTGAACTGCTTGACTACCTCGCCGTCCTTCTCTCGCAGGATGCAAATCAGCTTGACGCCGAGGTGTCCCTCCTCCGGCCTCTTGTCGGGGAGGAATTCTCCCGTGATGTAGACGTTGGCCTTGGGATTGATCGTGACATCCAGTTTCTTCAACTCGTCCATGAGGCGGGACTGGATCAGCGGCCCCGCGCTGCTGTGGGATCGCCCCGTGTCGTTGAAGCCTTCGACGCCGACCTCTGTCACCTTCAGCTGCTTCAGCTCCTCGTATACCTTGTTGGCGAGTTCCGCGATCTTCTTGCCGGTTTCGTTGGCGTGGATCGTGCCGGGGCCGGGGACGAGGGCGACGAGGAGTGCCAGTCCCGAGGCGATCATGGAATAGTTCATGACGGGTTGCCTTTGTGGGGAAACGGGTAGGTGCTAGTTTGGGTCGTTGTCGTGGTTTCGATTCGTCCGGCCGTCATTCGGGGCTAATGGGCACGCCCAATTCGAGGACGCGGGAAACGCGCTGATACAAGGAACTGCCTCTCAATTCTTCCCAGTCGGCCCGCTTCACTTTGTCCGTGAGCAGCAACCCCACCAGTTTGCGGAGCGACGGGTTCGCCTGGATCGCGGCCCGGAGTTCGACTGGGGTCTTGCCGAGTTCGTAGGCGACATCCTCCAGGCTCAGATCCTCGAGGCGGTACTTGCGTGCCCACATACCGATCGGCTCGCCTTCTCGGCTGTGGAAGGAAGCGTCTTTGTTATCCTTCGTGAGGAGGAACGACCCGGTTGCCTTTTCCAGGGCGGTCATGTACATGTCCGTGTCTTCCTTCATCTTCTTCTTCATGACCGAGTGGGGCGGATAGAGCCGGCGGACTTTGTCGCGCAGGTGGCCCTCCAGGCTCGTGCTCTCGCGGATGACATCCGCGCGGAAGATCATTCCCTTGGCGTGACACGTCATGCAGGAGACGCCCGTCACGATTTCCGGCGAGCCGGACGTGCTGAGTTTGTCGTGAACGACGGTGATCGGCCCCTTGTCGATTCGACCGTCCTTGCCGTCGAGGAGGAAATACCCCTGGAGGCCGTTGGGTAGGTTGAAGATGACCTCTCCCCCGTCGTGGGCGAACGCGGCGTGCTTGTAGGGATTCTTCCCTTGATACTTGTCCGAGAGGTCCGGCCCGAGCGGGAATCGGAGGAGGTCGGACTTCTCGCCACCCTCCTTGAAGTCGTAACTCTTCCAGTACGCGCCGTAGAGCGAGTCGTGCCTCTCGATCAGTCGGTTCTGCGCGCTGACGCCGCTCGACTTGAACCCGGCCCGCCAGAGCCGGCCGCGCTTGAAGTTGGCCGCGATGTCCACGCCGAGTTTCTTCTCCAGCTCGGGCGCGTTGTCGGGCAGCCGGAGGATCGTGTGGTACAAGGGCGGGAGCGTCGCCGTGGCAACGAACCAGTCGGCTCGCATGTAGATCAGTTTCGAATCTGCCATCTTCGCGATGTCGCGGGCGGCCCGCCGGACGACTTCGTCTTTGCTCGCCTCGTGGTTGAGGCCGTAAGGGTAATACTTCATCATCGCCTGCCACAGGTCATCCTTTTCGCCTTTCCTGGCGTCCCAGTCGAGGTCGCGTAGGTCGATGACATAGATCGTGCCCGCCTTGTCAACGGCCTCGGGCAAGACGATGCCGCGCTTCCACGTCAGGCTGTTGATGGCCTTGGAGAGGGCCGCCCGGTACATCCGCAGATCGGCGTCCTTGACGCGCGGGTCGTTGTGCGCGCTCGTCAGGACGAAGTAGCGCTGATAAGGCTGATCTTCCTCTTCGGTGGCCCGCAGGTGATCGCGGATCGCGGTGATCGTTTCCGCGAAAGGGATGGCGACACGCGGTTTCTCCTTTAGGATCGGCTCCGGGGAACCGGCCTCGATCCATTCCTTGATTACCTTCTTATCCTCGTCGGATACCACGAGACCCGATTTCTTGGGAGGCATCGACTTGGCCTCGATGCGGGTCCAGATGTACGACTTCTTCGGATCCTTCGGGAGGATATAGGCGGAGCCGTCGTCGTCATACTTCTCGAAGAGAGTCTTGTAAACGCGGACATCGAAATTTCCCTCCAGCGTCGCTCCACTGTGACAACGCGAGCAATACTTGTCGAGAACACCCATCGCTTTCGAGGCGAGTTCATTGGAATCGTCGGCGGCACGCGCCGAGCCAGGAAGGGATCCCGCGAGAATCAGTAGGAGATATGGAAGTTTTCGCATATTGGGATCCTCGAAGTCGGCCACCGTGGGTTGGTTGGGGATGTCGTTGTATACAAGGATGGAACGTTCGTCTCCGGTAAAACAGGACAGGAAAAACACACGACACCCCGAAAAGAACCAAACGAGAGTCACGGAGAGGTCAGAAGAGTGTGCGGATCGTCGATGAAATCCACGCCGATTGGGCGTGTAGCCCAGCCCACACAGAATCCGGCTCCTGTTATCTGTTGAGGCGCTCTGGCCCACCAGGCGCGAGAAAGTCACTTCCAGGGCAGTCTCTGCCGGATCTCGTTGCTTTCGGCGTTGCCGACTGATATCGTCAACACATCGGACCCGCGTCCGCAGGTCCACCAAGAATCTCCTCGGGCGAAGCTCTCCATGAAACACTCTCTCCGTCGCGCTCCCGTCGCGTCCCTCGTTCTGACGCTGGTCTGCTGTTCTGCATTCGTCCTCGCCGACGACAAGGACAAGCCGAGAAAGGAAGCCCCCATCGTCAAGTCGGAGACGATCAAGCCGTTCAACGGCAAGGATCTCGACGGCTGGGTCGGACACACCGAGCTGTGGTCCGTCAAGGACGGTGTGATCGTCGCCAAGAGCAAGGATACGGTCAAAGTCAGCACCTACCTGCTCACGAAACAGAAGTTCACCGACTTCCGCATGACCTCCAAGGTCAAACTGGTCGAGTCGGAGATGCACTCCGGCATCGCCTTCTGGGGCCGCATCGCCCCGGAGGAAAAGGACGAATACACCTACGCCGGCCATCTGGTGATGTTCCCGTCCGGTTGGGGCATGTACGACCTGTACGGTCGGAAAAGTTTGCCCCCCGACGCCGCGCCGGCCAAGAAGGTCGGCAAGCAGCACGGCTGGAATGACCTGGAAATTCTCGCGCAGGGCAACCGCGTCCGCGTGGCGGTCAACGGCGTGGCCGTCGTGGACTGGCGCGACCCGGAACCCAAGCGGATCAAGGCCGGGCCGATCGGCCTCCAACTCCACTCCAACACGGTCCCGCAGGAGATCCACTTCAAGGACATCACCATCACCACGTTCCCGAAGGAAGACAAGCTGACGACGGTCAAGTCGGGGAAGTAGGAAGGGTTTAGACGCAACGCGGAGCGCGACACGCGCTCCACGTTGCGTCGCGGTTACACGGTCATTCCGCATTTTTCATCGATTCCGCGTTCCCCACTCTCCCGAGGCGGGCATTCTCTTGGTGAAGGCATCTTCGTGCTGAATCAACCTCGGGAGAGGCATATGCCGACCACGACACTGCGTTCCGTCCTCCTGACGACCCTGTCAACGCTTCGTCGCGGCCCAGCGCCGACGGACGCCGACTTGTTGGCCGCGTTCGCCTCTTTCCGAGACGAGTCGGCGTTCGCGGAGCTGGTCCGCCGACATGGCCCGTTGGTTCGCGGGGCATCTATGCGAACCGTCGGGGATCGTGGCACCGCCGAGGACGTGTTCCAGGCTACGTTCTTGCTCCTCGCGCGGAAGGCGGCTTCGGTCTCCTGGGGGCCGACCGTCGGTCCGTGGCTCTATCAGGCCGTCCGCCGAATCGGGGCCAAGGCGCGCGCCGGCGCGGCCCGGCACCGCCATTCGCCGATCCGTCACGACGTTGCCGCCCCGCCTACTGATCCGACCGCCGGACTCTCCCATGCCGAGATCCAGGTCGCGCTCGACCAGGCGCTTGCCCGATTGCCCGCTCGCCTTCGCGACCCGCTCGTACTGTGCTACCTCGAAGGACTGACCCAGGACGAAGCCGCCGTCGCCCTGGGGTGCTCGTCGGCCACGATCAAGGGGCGGGTAATGCGGGGCCGGGATCGGCTCCGCAAACTGCTCGGCCGGCGCGGCCTCTCGCTCTCCGTCGCCCTGTCCGGGCTGCTCGTCGCCGAGTCGTTCGTCGCGGCGAACGCCGTCGCGGCCACGGCCCGCGCGGCGACTGCTTTCCTGAAGACTGGGGCCGCCCGCCCAGAGGTGTTGGCCCTGTTGTCCGGCACATCCTTCGGGATGAAGCTGGTCGCCGGGCTGTTCAGCATCGTCCTCGTATGCGCCGCTGCGGCTGCCGGTCTGATCGCCCACGAACCGGCCACCAGCCCGAGGCGAATTCCGACCGTGGTGGCCCTTGTCGCCCCGCCGAAGCCCGCTCTTCCTGCGGACCTCGCCGAGCCGATCCCCGCCGGGGCCGTGGCACGGCTCGGTAGTCGGTGGTTGTGCGGATACCAAGATCCCACTTGGGTGGGATTCTCTCCCGACGGGAAGAAAGTGGCGTCGAAGGGAATGTTTGGCGTCATCGTCTCTGACGCCGCCACCGGACGAACGCTCGTCGAGCAGAAGTACCCCTACGACGCACGCAATTCGCTCGGGTGGCGTGCCGATGGGACGGGCGTGGCAGTCGTTCGTCTCTCGGACGAGTCGTTCTTCGTCTCCGCATTCACGGACCCGAACGAGAAGATTCCGACACCGCCCGCGCCTCCGCCGGGAGCCAACCCCAAAGCAGGCCCGGACGCCCTCGAGTCTTTCGCCCTGTCTCCAGACGGAACCCGGCTGGCGGTCGTTTGCAACTTGGCCGGGGAGCGATTCACTATCGACATCATGCACGCCACGCCGGGTAAACTGGTGTCCGACCTGAAACGAGACAAAGCGCTCGGCCCCTTCCCTGGTCCGTGTCAAGAAATTCGGTACGCGGCCAACGGCGACCTGTTGTACCTGTCCACACACGGGAAAGTGATCGGGGAGCGGTCCCTTTCTCTCGTCGATCCCGTCAAGAACGTGGTCAGCCGGACCACCAGCATCCCCGCTCCTGGTGTGAGTGTGTGGCGATACATGTTCAGTCTGTCCGCCGACGCCCGACTGGTCTCCTTCCCACCCCGAGGGAAGCATGACCTAAATCAGCACGAAGATACGCTCCGCGTCTGGGATCTGAAGGCCGGGAAGGAACTTTGCTCCGTCCCCTTCCCCAAGAGTATCGGGTATGGGACGGGCCACGCCTTCACGCCCGATGGGAAGCATCTGATTGCCTCGACCGACAAGGCATACTTCACGGTCTGGGAAGTGGCGACCGGGAAGGAGACGGCGCGCTCCCCGACATCGGAGGGGGAGATGTACGCTCGAAACGCCTCGTCCGTCGCGGCCAGCCCGGACGGGAAGCGCTTCGCCACCGCCCGGCGAGACGGCCGGGTGGACATCTGGCACACCGCGACGGGCAAGCCAGCGGTCTCTCTCGACACCCATCGGGATGTCGTCAACGGAGTCGCCGTGTCCCCCGATGGCCGATTCAGCGCGACGCACAGCATCGACGGGACAGTCCGGCTGTGGGATCTGGCCACCGGCAAGCCAGGGGTCGTCCTCCCCGCGCCGCTCGGAAGCGAGGCGGTGAACTGGCGAACATCCAGTCGTCATTTGACCTTTACGCCGGACGGACGCGGGTTGTTGTTCCCAGTCGCCGGCAAGTTGACGATGGCAAGCCCGACGACGGGGAAACGGCTCGATCTGCCGGTCGGACTCCGCGACCGTAAGGGTAGTCCCGGCGGATTCTCTGCAGACGG
>JANXSH010000521.1 GCA_025356615.1 Planctomycetia bacterium
CGCTTCGCGTCGCGGCTAAACGATCACCAGTTGGTCGATGAGCATCGCACAGTATGCGTCGATCGGTTTCTTGTCGGGGTGGAAGGCGTTGGCGGCCTCGCCGCCTTCGCTGAGGCCGATCCGACTGCCGAGGCCGGCCCCGAGGTCGTCGTAGATCACGAGGTCTTCGCCGTCGGGCCTGTCGGCCTTCAGCCCCTCGAGGCTGAACGGGACGCCGACGAGCCAGCGCGCCCCGATCAGGGACGGGTGTACCCGGCTGAGGGTGACGCTACCGATCACTTCGACGATTCGCATCGTGGTCCCTTTCGCTGAGTACGGAGGCCAATTCCGCCGGGCACCCCAGGCGCGACTCGCGCACCAGGTGAAGGATGTGGCGGATCTCGAAGAACGTCCTTCCGGGCATCTCGACGGCGAGGAGGTTCGCCGCGATCGTGAGCGTCGCCCGCGCCGCCTGATTCACGTTGGACACCGCTGCGGCCCGCACGCCCGGCGTCTGGTTCGCGACCAGTGCCGCCATCGCGGGATCCTCGCAGAATAGGACGATTCCGTCATATTCGCCATTCGCCACCAGTTCCGCCACGGTCACGACCCATGCGACGGCCGAGCCGGCGGCGTGTAACGGGTTCCACGCCTCGCCGGAGCGTGCGAGTGTCTGGACCGCCGCTCCGACCATCGCGAAGGGCCGATCCTGCCCATACGCCCAGCGTGACGCGACGAGCGGCGTGACGCGCCGGGCAGGCATTAGCCTCCCGTTCGTCGCATGGCCGTTCGTGAGTGTCACCGTATGCATCAGTCAACCAACCCCATCACGGACCAGCGAATCGGCGAATTCTTTGCTTTGACCATCTCCCGGATCAGCACCGCGTCCGTCGTCGCGAGCACCCGACTGCCTTGCCCCGCGCCGAGGTGATCGATCACCAGGACCGGCTCGCCGTCGGGTTGCTCGTCGGGCGTCAGCATTTGGACGACGAGCAGGCGTTGGCCGTTGAGCGACGGGTGTTTGATCGTCGAGGTGGCGTGGCCCACTACTAAGCCTAATTGCATGGTCTGCCCCCAAGCCCGTGCGTTGCAACGCATGGGCTTTGCCCACATCACAACACCCGCATCGCATTCACCGTCGTCGAGCGCCGCCACCGCGTGAACGTCATCGGCGTCGTCACCCCCTCGCCCGTGGGCGTCGCGATCGAGAAGCTCAGATACCCCTCGCCGCCGCTGCCGAGGCCCGCCGTGCTGGGGCCGTTCTGCACGAAGAGTGTCGTGTCCATCTCGCGGCCCATCTTCGTGATGGCCTCGACGTTGCGCGAGTGGATGACACTCGTGTGCCGGAAGCCGTGTTCGTATTTCTTCGCCAGGGCGATGGCGTGGTCGAGATCCTTCGCACGAACGAAGGGGACGAACGGCATCATCTGTTCGTGATCGACGAACGGGTGGGACTCGTCCGTCTCGCCGAACAGGAGTTCGGTATCGCTCGGGACGCTGAGGCCGATGGCCTTGGCGAGGACGGCGGCGTCTCGTCCGATCAGGTCTTTGTTGACCGTCTCGTGGCCCTTTTCGTCTTTGACGAACGCGACTTTGGTCAAAGCTTCGATTTGCTTCGTGTCGAGCCGGACGGCCTTGTAGCGCGTCATCGCCTCCATCAGCTCGTCGAAGATACTGGACACCGCGAAGACTTCCTTCTCGCCGATGCACAGCAAGTTGTTGTCGTAGGCCGCCCCGATGACGATCGACTTGGCGGCGTTGTCGAGGTCGGCGGTCTCGTCCACTACGACGGGCGGGTTGCCCGGCCCGGCGACGACGGCACGCTTCGGGCTGCGGAGGGCGGCGCGTCCCACGGCGGGGCCGCCGGTCACGCACAGCATCTTCACGTCGCGGTGGTCGAAGATCGCCTGGGCCGACTCGAGCGTCGGCTTGTCGATGATCGTGATGAGGTTGTCGAGGCCGATGGCCTGGTAGATCGCCTCGTTGAAGAGGTGGACCCCCTTGCAGGCGATGCGGGCACCGGACGGGTGCGGGTTGCAGACGATCGTGTTGCCGCCCGCGAGCATGTTGATGGCGTTGCAGGCCAGCGTCGGCAGGGAGTGCGTAACCGGGGTGATGATGCCGATGACGCCGAACGGGGCGTACTCCTGGAGGGCGATGCCGAACTCGCCGCTGTAAGCCTCGGTCTTGAGGAACTCGACGCCGGGGATGCGGTCGGCGACGACCTTGAGCTTCTCGATCTTGGCGGAGAGCCGACCGATCTTCGTCTCCTCGAGTTCCTCGCGTCCGAGTTGCTCGGCCTGCTCGGTGCATATCTTGCGGATGCAGTCGAGCGCCTTGCGCCGGTCGCCCAGGCCGCGCCGCTCGAACTCGCGCTGGGCGGCGGTGGCGGCAGCGACGGCACTTTCGACATCGCCGAACACGCCCCGCTGGGCGGTCGGGGCCGGCTTCGTCGCCGCCCCGTTGCCGTTGCGCGGAGCGGAGCCGTTACGCATACCGGCGAGGACTTGCTTGACCACGCCGCGGACTAGTTCATCGGTGACTTGCATGGGGGGGCTTCTCCTGAATTATTCTCGCGCCGAGAAGACGATCTGGTTCTCGACGTTGACGCTATCGACGATGCCGATGATGGTGGCATCGACGGGAAGTTTTTCGGTCTCGGGGGTGAGCCGGGCGCTCGACCCCTGCACGATGAGGACGGTCTCGCCCAGGCCCGCGCCGACGGTATCGACCACGACGAAGCTCCGGGCGGTGCCGACGAGCCGGTCGCGGGTCGCCGGATCGACGCGGAGCGGCTCGACGATGAGCAGCTTGTGGCCGACCATCGACCGGACTTTCTGCGTCGAAACCACGCTCCCCGTCACTTTCGCCAGGAACATCGACTCACCCCGCGTTTGTGTCCAGAAGCGTCTGCGTTTGACGCGCCACGACGATTTCCTCGTTGGTCGGCATGATCCACACCTGCACCCGGCTCGTCGCGGCGTGGATGGCCGCCTCGCCCTTTGCTGAATCGTTGGCACGGGCGTCGAGGCGGATGCCGAACCAGTCGAGGTTCGCACACACGGCCTGGCGCATCGCGACGGAGTTCTCGCCGATGCCGCCGGTGAAGACGATGGCGTCGGCCCCCCCGAGTAGCAGCAGGTACGCCCCGAGGTAGTGCCGGACGCTGGCGACGTAGACATCGAGAGCGAGTCGGGAACGTGCCTCGCCCCGCGCGGCACCCGCCTCGATGTCGCGCAGGTCATTGTATCCCGACAGTCCTAGCAGCCCGGATCGCTCGGCGAGGTCGTCGAGCAGCGTCTCGAGCGATTTGCCGGTACTCCTCATGAGGACGGGCAGGGCGAAGACATCGAACTCACCGACGCGGTTGTTCTGCGGCAGCCCCGTCTGCGGACTCATGCCCATGCTGGTCGCCACGGACTGCCCGTTGGCGATGGCGCACAG
Source organism: Planctomycetia bacterium (assembly GCA_025356615.1). Taxonomy (GTDB): domain Bacteria; phylum Planctomycetota; class Planctomycetia; order Gemmatales; family Gemmataceae; genus JANXSH01. Next base: position 3,424 of record JANXSH010000521.1, read on the forward strand.
CGATGAACTACCTCCGAGGTGGCACGAGACGATGCGCGCCCCCGGCTTGCCGAGCAACTCCGCCGCCCGGCCCGCGATAAATCGATGGCTCGCGCCGTGGAAGCCCCAGCGCTTGACGCCATACTTCTCGACCCACTCCATCGGGATGCCGTAGTTCTTACTCGCGGCGGGGATCGTCTCGTGGAACCCCGTCTCGAACGCGGCGACGAGCGGGATGTCGGGCAACTCCCGCGACAGCAGCCGCATCGCCGCGATGTAGGGCGGGTTGTGCGCCGGGGCGACATCGGCATACGCCTCCATCGCCTTCAGCACGCGCTCATCGACACGCTGCACGCCGGTGACGTTCTGGGCATGAACCGCCTTGAACCCGATCGCCGCGAGTTCACTCGGATCTTTCAGACACGCTCGTTTCGGATCAGCCAACTGACTCAGACAGAGCCGAACGGCGACGGCGTGATCCTTCGCCGGGACGGTGAAGTCTTCGCGGACGCCGTCGGCCTCGACGAACGCCTTCGACTCCGCAGCCCCGATCCGCTCGACACCGCCGCGGGCGAGGAGTTTCTCCCCCGCAGCCATGTCGAACAGGCGGTACTTGAAGCTGGTCGAACCCAGATTCGCTACCAGAATCTTCAAAGGCATCCTCCTCTGTTCCGTCGCATCATGGACCTTTGCGGGAGAGCAATACAGCGCCGGACAAGACCCCTCCCACTACCGAAGCGATCAGACAGATCATCGCATTTTGTTTCGCCGAGCTATCTTCCCCTGTGATGAGCGCGATCACCGAGAGAATGAACGCGATCCCACTACAACACAGGCCAAACAGGACCAACGCGACGACGTTGGTCTGGGCATACATGCCATCAAGCGGCCCGCTGCCTCCACCGCTCGACCGTCGCCTTCGCCTGCGTCGCGGACGATCGTCCTCGTCGTCGTCGTCCCGCCGGGGCTTCTTGCGGGGTCGATCATCGTCGTCCTCGTCGCGCCTCGAATTTCGGGGACGATCCTCGTCGTCCTCGTCGCGCCTCGACTTCCTGGGCCTGTCATTCTCGTCGTCATCGTCGCTATTTCGCCGACGCCGGCGGGGCAGATCATCGTCATCATCCTCACGACTGCGAGCCATTCCTGACCTCCGAAAGATGACTTCGCCGGGGCAGAGCTGCCCCGGTTAGAGGGCATCTTACTTGAGGAACGTCTCGATGACATCGCGCTCCGGTCGCGGGATGACATGCGCGCTGATGAGTTCGCCATGCGCGCTGGCGGCCTGCGCCCCGGCATCGACCGCAGCGCGGACGCTGCCCACGTCGCCCCGGACGAAGGTCGTCACGAAGGCGTTGCCGATCTGGATCTGGCCGGCGAGCGTCACGTTCGCCGCCTTGCACATCGCGTCGGTCGCGGCGATCGTGCTGATGAGGCCCTTCGTCTCGATCAGGCCGAGCGCCTCGCCGTTGCCGTTCCGACCGTTGCCGTTGGTTGCCATGTTGGTCCTCGTTTTCAGTTTTCAGTTTTCAGTTTTCAGTTGGAAGAGGGTTAGACGCCAGCGGCGGCGGTCCTCTTGCCCGCGAGGGGCAGGATCGCGCCGAGGTCTTCGTGCGGTCGGGGGATGACCTGGACGCCGACGACTTCGCCGACGCGCGAGGCCGCAGCGGCCCCGGCGTCGATGGCGGCCTTGACGGCGGCGACATCGCCGACGATCATGGCCGTGACCATGCCGCTGCCGATCTTTTGCCAGCCGATCAGGGTCACGTTCGCCGCCTTCAGCATGGCGTCGGATGCCTCGACCAGGGGAACGAGTCCCTTGGTCTCGATCATGCCGAGCGCCTCCATGTTGTTACTCGCCATCGTCAGTCTCCGGGATAGTTCAGGGTGGAGAGGGGAAGAGGTCTCCCCGCAGGGTTCATACGAACAATTCGAATCCGGTCGCCTTCGCGAAGTTGACCGCGTTGCCTTCGTCGGTGTCGATGTGGACTTCGAGCTTGATGCCCTTGCCCATGCGGACGAGCAGGCCCTCGAGGACGGCCCCGCAGTCGCTCTTGACCCGCAGGTTGATTCGTCCGCCGTCCTTCACGCCGAAGTGAGCGACATCGCTCGGCCCCATGTGGACGTGGCGCTCGTGGCGGATGACGCCCTGCTGCATGTGGATCATGCCCGCCGGTCCCATCAGGTAGCAGCCCGGCGTGTCGCGGATGTCGCCGCTCTTGCGGACCGGGATGTCGATGCCGAGGAAGATCGAGTCGGTGAACGCTAGTTCGACCTGGCTGTGATCCCGGCACGGGCCGAGGATGCGCAGCCCCGTAATCATGCGGTTGCGCGGCCCGATCATCGTGACGGTCTCTTCGGCGGCGAAGAAGCCGTCCTGATAGAGCGCTTTGGCCTGCGTGAGCTGGTGGCCCTTGCCGAAGAGGCGCTCGAGGTCTTCCTGCGTGACGTGGCAGTGTCGGGCCGACACGTTGACCACGAGTTTCGGCGTCGCCTTGGCCGGGGCGTGACCGTTGGTCCGTTGCCCCAACGCCTCGCGGACCAGTCGCTCGACCAGCGTTCGTTCGATGACGCCCGCGCTCATGAAGGTTCTCCCACGCTGCCGTTGGCGTCCGCGATCAGGACGCGCACGTCGGTTCGATCCAGTAGACGCCGTTGATCGGCGGTGAGGTCCGCATCGACGATCAGCGTGTCGATCGCGGACAGTTCGCATAGCATCGCCAGGGCGGGCCGACCGATCTTCGTGTGGTCGGCGACGACGACGACCTCGTCGGCACAGCGCATCATCTGGCGCTCGGTCTCCACGAGCAGGACGTTGCTGTTGAACAGCGCCTTGTCCGTGACCCCGCCGACAGACAGGATCGCCTGATGGACGTGGATGTCTTCCAACATGCGCACCGTCCACGGCCCCAGCGCGACGCCCGTTCGCGGGTAGATGTAGCCTCCCAGCAAGACCAGGTCGGCCTCGTGCCGGCTCGAGAACAGCATCGCGATCGGCAGGCTGTTCGTCACGATCTGCACCGCCCGGCCGATCAACAGCCGGGCCACCTCCAGCGTCGTCGTACCGCCGTCCAGCAGCACCGACTCGCCGTCGGCGATCCGGGCCGCCGCCACGCGGGCGATCTGCTTCTTCTCCTCGATCTGCGCCCCCGCGCGATCCTCCAGCGCGGGCAGGTTCGCCCCGTTGCCGACATACACCGCCCCACCGCGTGTCTTCTGAAGGACGCCCTCATCGTGAAGGTGATCGATGTCGCGGCGAACCGTCGATTCCGATACCTGGATGGTCCGCGCCAGATCCGTCAGCGCGACGTAGCCTCGCTTACTCACCAAATCCAGCAACCGTTGCCGACGTTCCTCGACCAGCATGGAACCAGACCTGAACTTTGTTGACGGATTCTGCTCAATCCTTGATGCGTAATGCCAGGATATGAGTGATCGAGATCGCTGTCAACGGGAAAACCGTCACAATTTACCAGAATCTCCCAGATTGTGTGATGGGAATGTGTCAGATCGTGGCAGGGGAGACCTAACCCCCTGACCCCCTTCCCTAAAAGGAAGGGGGGACCAGACAATATCTCGGTCTGGCTCCCCCTCCCCCTTTAGGGGAGGGGGCTGGGGGGTGGGGTCAGCGCTACCCCGACTTCATCCCCTTCCGCTCGCCATCCCGCGCATCGCTCATAGAATGCTGACCAGAGCCTCATCCCTCTAATCCCAAGCGTGGCGCATGAGTGCGAAGCATCGGGTGGTCATCATCGGCGGCGGGTTTGGCGGGTTGCACGCCGCACAGGCCCTCCGCAAGGCACCCGTCGAGGTCACGCTCGTCGATCGCCGCAACTTCCACCTGTTCCAACCGCTCCTGTATCAGGTCGCGACCGGCGGGCTGTCTCCCGCGAACATCGCGGCCCCGCTGCGTAGCGTCCTCTCGCGGCAGCCGAACGCGACGGTCCTGCTCGGCGAGGTGCTGGACTTCGACCTCGATCGCAAGCAGGTGATCCTCCGCGACGGCACGCTCGACTACGACTCGCTGATCGTGGCGACGGGCGCGAGGCACCACTACTTCGGGCACCCCGAATGGGAGACTTTCGCGCCGGGGCTGAAGACGATCGAGGACGCGACGACGATCCGGCGGAAGATCCTGACCGCGTTCGAGCAGGCCGAGCGCGCCAGTGATCCCGCGCTGGTCCAGGCGCTGTTGACGTTCGTCGTCGTGGGAGGCGGCCCGACCGGCGTCGAACTCGCCGGCGCGGTGGCGGAGCTGGCCCGCTACACGTTGTACCGCAACTTCCGGCGCATCGACCCAGCCTCGACGCGCGTCGTCCTCGTCGAGGCGGGCGACCGCATCCTCTCGACGTATGTCCCCCAACTGAGCGCCAAGGCCACGAAGGCGCTCGAGAAGATCGGCGTGACGGTGCGCGTCAACTCGGCGGTGATCGACGTGCAGGCCGATCGGGTGACGCTGAAGACCGGCGACCATAGCGAGGTGCTGCCCGCGCACACGATCCTCTGGGGGGCGGGTGTGCAAGGGTCGCCTCTCGCGGGCATCCTGGCGAAGAAGTCCGGCGCGAGCATCGATCGCGCCGGCCGCGTCCAGATCAACCCCGACTGCACGCTGCCGGGCCGGCCGGAGGTCTTCGTCCTGGGCGACATGACGTGCTTCCTCCACCAGACCGGCAAGCCGCTCCCCGGCGTCGCGCCGGTGGCGACGCAGATGGGGGGCTACGTCGCCGACCTCCTCACGCGCCGGCTCGAGGGCAAGT
>JANXSH010000559.1 GCA_025356615.1 Planctomycetia bacterium
GGGCGCTAGACGCCGGGGCGGTGTCGCTGCTGGAGCCAGCCGACCAGTTCTACGGCGAGCGCAGCGCGTCGGTGAAAGATCCGGTGGGAAACATCTGGCACATCGGGACGCACATCGAGGACGTGTCGCCGGAGGAGATGGAGCGCCGGGTGGCAGCGATGGGGAAGTGATCGACCGCGTCGTTTACCGGCCGGCTCTTTCAGGGGGTGCAACCCTTCCCCGCCAGAATCCGCTGGCGCACGCCGAACGCCCGCGAACGCCCGATTTCCTCATGTTCCTCTGGTACGGACCCGATACCAAGAAGTGGCACATCCCCCCAGAGGACTCCGACGATGTCCGAACTCCTCGCCGACGTGCAAGCGTTCCGCCAGTACATCCGCGCCGAGCGCGGCTTGGCGGACAACACGCTTCAGGCCTATGGCCGAGACCTCGACCGCTTCTCGATGTGGGCCGCCGTGGGCGGCCTCGCCGATCACCTGTACCCGACACTGCGCGAACTAAGCAACTACGTCTCGTTCCTGCGCGACCAGGAAAAATTGGCCCCGCCGAGCGTGGCGCGGAACCTCGTCGCGGTCAAAATCTTCTACCGCTTCCTGCGTCTCGAAGAACGCACGACGCAGACGACCGTCGATCTGCTCGCCTCTCCCTCCCTCTGGCAGCGCATCCCGCAGGTCCTCAGCCACGACCAGGTCAACAAACTGCTCGACGCCCCGTTGCCGGCGGACAGGCATTTTCAGCGTGACAAGGCCATGCTCGAGACGCTCTACGCGACCGGGTGCCGGGCGTCGGAGGTGATCGGGCTGAAGATGTCCGACTTGCACCTGTCGTCGGGGTTCTGCAAGTGCGTCGGGAAGGGCAACAAGCAGCGCATCGTCCCGCTGGGGCGGATCGCCATCAACGCCCTCGAGGCGTACCTGGCGAAGCAGCGCCTCAGCCTGATCCAGTCCTCGCCGGACACGACGTGGGTCTTCGTCAGCCGGGGCGGCAAGAAACTCGGCCGGGAGATGCTCTGGATCCTGGTGAAGAAGTACGTCAAGCGCGCCGGGCTGAATTCCAAGGTCAGCCCGCACACCCTGCGGCACAGCTTCGCCACGCACCTGCTCGCCGGCGGTGCCGACCTCCGCACCGTGCAAGAGTTGCTCGGCCACTCGAGCATCCGCACGACTCAGCAATACACGCACGTCGATCGGGATCGGCTGCGGGCGATCCACAAGAAATTTCACCCCCGAGGGGCGGAATAAGAGGACGAGCCACGGAGTCACGGAGGGCACAGAGAACTACGCAGAAGGAAGAGAGAGTAGAAACAGGGCGGTTCACGCATCCCATTACTCTGTCTTCCTTCTGCGTAGTTCTCTGTGCCCTCCGTGACTCTGTGGCTCGTCCTCTTCTCGAAGTCGATCACGGGAACATCATCAACGGCACGTCCACGGACGGCACCTTGACACCGTGTAGCTTGTTGATCTTGAGGGGAGCGCCGTTGGGTCGAGCGTAGTAGAATCGGCTCATTTCGATCTTCCGTTCGGTAGGCAGCTTCACCGGCCGGTCGTCCATGAGTTTGTTCAGGTATCCCTTGATGATCCAGTTCTCGGTACCGAGGGCGGATTGGAGCAGTTTGTTCCCAACAAGTTTCGTGTCGGCGATCTCCTTGGCTCCGGTATACGCGAAGTGGGTTTTTTTGCCGAACTTGTCCTTGTCGTCCTTGTCGTCCTTATTCCCTTCCTTGCCCCTGATAGCCGCGCTCATCTTCTGGGCGACGGTCGCGGATGTCCCGTCGTTCTTGCCGTGGATGAACGCCATGGGGATCTTGTGCGTCTTGCCCGCTTCCGCGATCCATTTCGTCAAGGGGACTGCACCGCCGGGCAGAGTGGGCGAGAGCGACAGCCAGACCGCGCCGGTGATGTCCTTGCCCTCGATGTCGCCGAGCATGGGGGGACCGCCGAGGATGGCCAGGTCTTTACGACGACGACATTCGTTGGCGATCCACATCGCGCCGAGCGTCGCCCCGTAGCCCGCGCCGATGACGACGACGTTCGACGAGTTGCACTTCTTGTTGTCGTTAGCCTGGTCGAGGAACGCCTTGGCGGCGGCGATGTCGTTGACGAAATACTGGACGTAGCTGGGCTTGGTGAAGTCCTTGTGGTCGATCTTCTCGGGGTACTTGCCCGCGATCACTCTTTTTCTCACATTGGTGAGGTTGTGGGGTTGTTTCCAGAAGACATCCTTATCGACCGCCGTGCTTTCGCCGAAGCCGCGGAAGTCGAAGCTGAGGACCGTGTAGCCCTCCTTCTGAAGTGCTTTGGCGAGGGAGTCGTAGCCCTCTTCCGCGATGCCGCCGCCGTTCTTGAGGGAGAAGTTGGGGATGAGCAGGACGGTGGCATCGCGCTTGCCCGTGCCACCGCCCGCGTAGAGCTTCCCGGCGAGCGTGACGCCATCGGATGTCTTGAATTCGACATCGTTACTTCCCTTCTCCTGGCCCCTGGTAGAGCCTACCGAGATCAGGGTCATCAGCACGGCACAGCCGAGCATCAACGTTCGTAGACGCGATAGAGAACACATCGGAGACTCCTCGATATGACGGTGGCGCAGCAAGTCCTACCTATCGATCATAAAGCCGTATCCCGACTGGGTCAAGCAACCCGTTGCTCTGATGCTCGAGAATAACGAAAGCCGGGACCGACTTCCCCACAGGGAAGACGGTCCCGGCCTCGGATCTTGCGCGACGAAACGGTTCCCGCCATCTCATCGCTGTGTGCCCGGCGGCGCGTCCGCGAGTACCTTCTCCTGCCCAGTCCGATGGACTGTCCGTCTCGCGCCCCCCGGCAAGCCCCCTTTCAGGGGCACGTCTTCTCCATATCCACCACCTTCCGCTAGCTCCCGATGTCGCGGGCGGGCGACAACCGAACAAGTCTTCTCATCTCGTGTAGACCTCCCGAGTATGACACGCGGCGGCGAAGGCGGGGCGATTCGGGTAGGATTTCCTTCTCGGAGAACCTCGGACGAATGTAGCGTTCGAGGAAGATGGCGAAAGTGACAGGATCGCGCGAACGGCCCCTGGCGACGGATGCGCCGGTTGTGGATAATAGGATGATTGAGTCCGCCCCTGAGCAGGAGATGGCACGATGGAATTAGTGAACCTTGCCCAACTCCTGCCCCGACAGGCGGACCGCCTGGGGGATCGTCCCGCGCTCCGGTTCAAACGATTCGGGTTGTATCACGACATTACCTGGCGCAGATACCTCGAGAAATCCGAGGCCATCGCCGCCGCCCTGATCGATGCGGGCGTGAAGTTGGGCGACCGCGTCGGCCTGATCGGCGAGAACAGTGCCGATTGGCTCATGGCGGATGTCGCTATCCTGATGGCCGGGGGCGTGACGGTTTCGCCCCACGCCCCGTTGACCGCGCGGCAGATCCATTACCAGCTGCACGACGCCGATGTCGTCTGGGCGTTCGCCTCCAACCGAACGCAACTCGACAAGCTGCGGTCCGTCCGCGCGGAGCTGCCCGCGCTGCGCGGGATCGTCGTCTTCGATGCGGCCGTCTCGGGGGTTGACGCCATCCCTCTCTCTGCCTTCGAGCAGCGCGGCCGCCTCGCTCTGTCCTCCGTGCGGGGCGAGCTCGATCGCCGACGGGCGAACCTCACCTGCGACGAACTCGCCACGGTGATGTACACCTCGGGCACGACAGGCAATCCCAAGGGGGTGATGTTGACGCATGGCAACCTCCTCTCCAACGCCGTTGCCAGCCTCGAGGTCCAACCACACCGCCCGGACGACCTCGTCCTGACCTGGCTACCGCACACGCACATCTACGCGCGGCTCGTCGATCACTACTGCACGCTGGTCAGCGGCATCACCCTCGCGCTCGCCGACTCCGCCGAGACGCTCGTCGAGAACCTCGGCGAGGTGCATCCGACCCACCTCGCCGCCGTGCCGCGTTTCTACGAGAAACTCCTCTCGGCAGTGAAGACTGCCGACCCTGCGGAGACGGGCCGACGACTACGCCGGGCATTCGGGCCGAGGCTGATGTGGATGTCGTCCGGCGGTGCGCCTCTGCCAAATCCCATCGCCGAGGTCTATCACGCGGCGGGCCTGAATCTCATGCAGGGTTACGGCCTGACGGAGACCTCACCCGTCATCTCGTTCAACACACACGGCGCACACGAACTCGGCACCGTGGGCCGGCCCGTGCCCGGCGTCGAGGTGAAGATCGCCGACGACGGCGAGATCATGACGCGCGGGCCGCACGTCATGAAGGGCTACTGGAAGAACCCCGAGGCGACGGCGGAGACCATCCGCGACGGCTGGCTCTACACCGGCGACCTGGGCAAACTCGACGCCGACGGGTATCTGTCGATTACCGGGCGGAAGAAGGAGATGATGGTCCTGTCCAACGGCAAGAAGCTCGTCCCGGCGAACCTGGAAGGGCTGGTCGTGTCGGACGACTGCATCGACCAGGTGATGATCTGCGGCGAGGGACGGAATTTCCTGACCGCCCTGATCGTGCCCCAGTGGGCCAACGTCCGCGCCGCCCTGGCGGACGAGTCGCTCTCCCCCTCGGACGACGACCTCACGACACACCCCGCCGTCCTCGCCCTCCTCGTTTCACGATGCAAGGCCGCCCTGTCCGAGGTGTCGCACACGGAGCAGATCCGCAAATTCGTCGTCCTGCCCCGCCCCTTCTCGGTCGAGAACGACGAGATGACCGTGAGCCTGAAGTTACGGCGGCAGGTCATCCTCGAGAAGTATCGCGTGGCACTGGCCGATCTGTATCGGAGCGATGGATAGCGACAACAAGGAAGAAAGCAAGGACTTATACTCCGCACGGCCAGGGATGACACATTCTTAGCCCGACGCGCAAGCGAGGGAAACAGGTTAGGTCGTGTGGACAATTACCGCGCAAGTCCTTATAACGAAGCGATTTGCGCAGAATACATTCGCCCGCGAGAATCGTCCGTAAGTTCTTGTGAGGATTGTGGTTACGATGGTAATTGTCCACACGACCTAGGACTGAGGCTGTATACGGAACCCTCGCTAGCGCGTCGGGCTAAGAGTCTGTTTTGATATAAATAAGCTAGAAAACGTGAAGACGGTGTGGAAGTACCGAAAGCTTGAGCAGATTCAGGTCAGGTATGTCGCCCAGCACGAATTATATCCTGTTTTCAAGCTGAATTATATCAAAACAGACTCTAATTACTGCGATACTTTCGGGCCGGGGGTAATATATCACTCCATCCGCCCGCGTCCCAGCCGGACCCCATCGCCGAAGCGCGATTGTAGTGCGTCAACGCCTTCGTGGTTGATGCGGTTGGCGCGGAGGTCGAGGCGTGCCAGCTCGTCGAGGTGATCCGATCGGGCCAGTGCCAGCGCCCCCACATCGTCGATGCGGTTGTGCGACAGGTCCAGGCGGAACAGCCCCTCGAGTTGGGACCACTCGGCCAGGTTGCGCACCCCCGTCGAAGTGAGGCGATTGCCCGCGAGCCGCAGTTCCCGCAACGAGATCAGGCGGCTCGATCGGCCCAGTCGTTCCAATCCCGCGTCGCCGAAACGGTTGTAGCCGAGATCGAGGCAGGTGAGTCGGTCGAGGATCGCCGAGTCCGCGAGCCGATCGAGGTGGGGCGATCGCACTTCCTGCAACAACACCGCCTCGACCCAGTCGAATCCGCCTCGCTGGGCGAGGTCGTCCACTGCCCCGGTGAGCAAGCGTTCCGCGCGGGCCTGGAGGACGATGAAGCCGCGACGGAACGCCCAACCGCTGGCGAGGTCGGCCAGCGGCCCGAGCCAGGTCAGGGCGTGTTCGCCGAGCACCTGGCGTTCCCGCCGGGCGAGGCCGTCTTGCTCCGGGTCGTCGTCCGCGAGACGTGCCCGCCGCAATTGGGTGAACAAGAATTCGCCGCGCGGGTCGTCGTGGTCCTGGAGCCAATCCGCCAGCACCTGGCGCGGCACGTCGTCTTCCGGCTCCGACTTCGCCTCTTCGAGGAGTGCCCGGAACTCGGTGGATTGGTGAGGCATATCAGTGTTCAGTGTTCAGTGTTCAGTGTTCAGTCGGGTGTAGTCGATCGGCTTCGTCACGTCCAGCCTGGGGAGAGCAAGGCGCACGATCTCCGGGTACTTCTGGGCCGCCCCCGTGTTGAACACCACGACGCGCTCGTCGGGCTTCACACGGCCATCGGCGAGCATCGTCTCCAGCGCGTCGAGGCAGACGGCGGTCTCCGGGCACAGGGAGACGCCCTCGAGACTCGTGGCGCGTTTCATCCACTCGAGGATGCGCTCCTCGCGGCCCGTCAGGGCACAGCCTCCGCTCGCCCGGATGGCGTCGAGCATCATGAAATCGCCGACGGCGACCGGGACGCGCAGCCCACTAGCAATTGTATGCGCGCCCTCGAAGAGGTCGGCGAACCGCGCGCCGCTCTCGAACGCCCGCACGATCGGCGCGCAGCCGGTGGACTGGCAACTGATGAGGCGAGGCATCTTCGGGTCCTTCGCGATCCACCCCAGCTCGCGCAACTCCGCGAACGCCTTCCACATGCCGACGAGGCCGGTGCCGCCGCCCGTCGGGTAGAAGATCACGTCGGGCAGCGACCAGCCGAATTGCTCGGCGAGTTCCAGGCCCATCGTCTTCTTGCCCTCGAGGCGGTACGGCTCCTTGAGCGTGGACATATCGAACCAGCCCATCGCCTGCACGCCCTCGCGCACGACTCGCCCGCAGTCGTTGATGAGGCCGTTGGCCAGGAAGACTTTCGCGTTCGCCAGGTGCGACTCGATCTGATTGATGATCGGCGTGTCGTCCGGCATGAAGACGAAGACCTCCATCCCCGCCCGCGCGCCATACGCCGCCAGCGCACCGCCCGCGTTCCCCGCCGTCGGGATGGCGAGGCGCTTCAGGCCGAGATGCTTCGCCATGCTGACGGCGACGGCCATGCCTCGGCTCTTGAAACTGCCCGTGGGCAGCTGCGACTCGTCCTTGATCCACAGGTTTTGCATGCCGAGCGACGCGCCGAGCCGAGGGCAAGGGAGGAGTGGCGTCATCCCCTCGCCGAGGCTGACCGGCTCGACCTCCGAAGGCAACGGCAACAGTTCGCGGTAGCGCCACAGACTCGGGGGTCGGCGTGCGATGTCGGCGGGGGTGACGTTCGCGCGGACGGCGTCGAGGTCGTAGCGGACCCATAGCGGCCTGCCCTGGTGGATGGTGTGGACCTGCCCGGCAGGGAACCGAGTGCCGTCGAGGGCGCTTTCGAGGTGTGTGACGTGGCTTGTCATGGCTGTCGGGGTCGTCTCGGGATAAGGAATCATAAAAGCTAACCACAGAGTCACAGACTAGAGTTTTGCACTTATCCGTCTAGCGTAACATCAATGTTATTAAGAAGAAAGCGTTTGTTCAGGTGAATCCGCCGAGGCGAATCGAGGCGATCCCCGACCGATTTATCGGACCCCGCAGTTAGTGGGCAAACGCTTCGTCCTTCTATATCAACAAGTTACGTCATTGAGATAAGTGCAAAACTCTAGACAGGGCGACGCAAGTTAGGCGAGGAGTTGACCACGCCCTGAGAAGCGCTGAACGACGAGCGCTGGCCCTCCAGGGAGATGGAACTGGTTTACCCCGGCGGGAGGAAGACGTTGCAGGTGAAGGTACTCGGCCCGTGTTGTTGGTATCGTTCGGCGGGTCCGATGCCGCTGCCCGTGGTGTTGGTACACGATCCGGAGGGGAAGTGGCGCGACGAGGCGCTGTCGTGCAGCGACCGGACGCTGTCGGCGGAGGAAGCGATCGTCGGATACCTCCGACGCTGGTCGGTGGAGGTCGCTTACTGCGACTCCAAGCCGTTGCTCGGCTTCCACGATCCGATGGTGTGGTCCGCCAAGTCGGTAGAGCGGGCGCACCCGATGGCGTGGTTCGTGGGCAGCCTGGTGGTGCTGTGGTACGCGAGCGCGGGCCGCGAGGAAAAGCAGGCGGAGCGGCACCGGCGGTGGCACGAGGACAAGGTGGAACCGACGATGGCGGACATGCTGGCGTGCTGCCGGCTGCACCTGTGGAGCGGTTGGCTGGCGGCAGAGCCGGAAAACCGCGAGAAGAAGCTGGACTGGCTACTGGAATACATGGCCACAGCCACTCGAGCTG
>JANXSH010000621.1 GCA_025356615.1 Planctomycetia bacterium
GCCGCGTGCTTCAGGAGCGGGGCGAACTTGGGGAAGTGTTCGCTGATCTGGATGCCGGGCACGCTCGTCTTGATCGCCTCGAATGGCCCGCTGTTCGCGGTGCCGGGCTTCATGTCGAACGTGTCCTTGTGGCTGGGGCCGCCGTCCATCCACAGTAGGACGCAGCGCTTCGTCTTGGTCTTCTGGGCGGCGACGCCCTGAGCGAGGACGTTGAACCACCCCGAGAGCGAAAGGCCCGACACACCAGCCGCGGCCAACTTCAGGGCATCACGGCGCGAGAGATCGTGGAGCATGGGAAGGGTTCCGGGTAAGAAGAATTAGCCACAGATGAACACAGATAAGACAAACATAGCTTGTAAATGCTTTCATGGATTATCTATGTTCATCCGGGGCTAAATTTGGTTCCGATTAGCGATTCAGGGCGAACTCGCTGGAGTTCAGCAGCGCCCACATCAGGCCGGCGTAGCCCTGGCGGGCGTCCTTGTTCTGGCGGAGGAAGGCGTTGACGCGGTCGATCTCCTCCGCCGTCGGGCGGCGGGCGAGCGCGGTCAGGTAGAGCTTTTCGACGATCTCCGCTTGGCTCTTGCCGCTGCGGACGACGCCGGCGAAGGCTCCGGGGTTGTTGAGTTGCGGCGAGTTCATGAGGCGTAGCACCTGCGGGATGCCCGTGTGGTAGTCGGTCGGGTTCGCGCCGTCCTCGGCGGCGAAGAACGTCACGAACGCATCGCGGGGACTCCGGGCGAAGCGTGCCGGGCCGGCCCCCTTGCGTGCGGCGGCGGCCTTCGCGTTCGCCGGCCCGGCCAGCGATGTGAGCGAGTCGAACATCTGCTCGCCTGTGAGCGGCTTGATCGCCATGCGGGCGAAGAGCGACGGGTCGGCGTCCAGGTTATTGCCCGTGGGCTTGCTCGTCCGCTGGTAGGTATCACTGTTGCAGATGGCGCGATAGAGGTACTTTAGGTCGAAACCGCTGGCGATGAACTGATATTCGATCGCGGCGAGCAATTGGGGGTGCGAGTTGGCGTTGCCGTCGTGCATGTCATCGACGGGGTTGATGAACCCGCGACCGAAGAGTTGGCCCCAAACGCGGTTCGTCATCGCACGCCCGAAGTAGGCGTTCTTCGGGCTGGTCAACCAGTCGGCGAAGACGGGACGGAGGGGGTCGGCGGCCTTCACGGTGGGCTTGTCGCCGCCGAGGAACTTCGGCGGGAGCAGCTTGGCCGAGTCGGGCAGGCCCATCTTCTTGTTGCGTGGCCGGTTCGACTCGCCGACTTTGATCGCCCCGCCGTTCTTCGCGAGCGCTTTGGGGTTGCCCTCGGGTTTAACCTTCATGAAGAAGGCGGCCGTCTCCCAGTATTCGTTCCGTTTGTAATCCGTGAAGGGGTGGTTGTGGCACTGGGCGCACTGGAGTTGCACGCCCAGGAACATGCGGGTGACGTTGTCCGTCATCTTGTCGGGCGTGGTGTTCGCAGCCCAGTAGATCGCCGGGCCGGCCTGATCGACCGCGCCGCTGGCGGTCATCAGCGTCTTGACCATCTTGTCCCAGGGGGTGTTCGCGTCGAACTGCTCCTCGAGCCACTTCTTCAGATTGGGGTAATACTGCACGAAGAAACGATTGTCGGAGTTGACCGGGAGGAGGAGCGTCGCCCAGATATCCGACTGGTGCTTGCCGAATTCCTTACTCGCGAGCAATTCGTCGATCAGCTTGGCACGCTTGTTCGACTCCTTGGCGTCGAGGAACTTCACCGCCTGGTCCGCCGTCGGGATCTTGCCGGAGAGGTCGAGGTAGACGCGGCGGACGAACTCTTCGTCCGTGCAGAGCGGCGAGGCGGCGGTCTTCTCGGCCTTCAGACCCGCGAGGATGGCCGCGTCGATCCGCCGGGCCAGTTGCTCGGCGGTCGACTTCGGCCCCGAGGTGATCCGCGAAGTCGGGACGGCCTTCTCGACGACCGGGGCCGGCTTGTCCTTCTTCTTCTGCCCCAGGGCTGAGGACGGAGTGCCGGCCAGAATGGCCACGAAGCCCGCGACCAACGTGCCGCCGAGAATTCGTCGGAGGATCTTGCCGTACATGGTGGCTCTCCCGTATCGAAGGAATCAGTCCCCATCGAGTGCTAACACGAGCGTGTCTGTCATCCTTCAACCCCATCATCTGACGAAAGTATCGTCGGTAAAGCGAGAAGTGGCTAGGTCGATGACATCGACCCACATTACCCGCGCAGCACCGCCCGGACGGGGCTGGCGTCGAACCCCTCTAACCGGAGCGGCAGCGCGATCAACTCGTACAGCCCTTCCGGCACTCCCGCGAGGACGAGACCCTCGAGGATGGCCATGTCGTGCCGGGCGATGGCGTGGTGCGCCTCGAGATCCTTCGACGCGAACAAATCGACGCTCGGCGTGTCGATGCCGATCAGCCGCACGCCCTTCGCGGCGAGATACTCGACGAGCGCGACCGACAGCGCGGCGAAATCGGTCGAGAACCGCTCCGGATCGGGATACGTCCGCGTGCAGAGCAGCACGCGGGGCGCTCGCACTTCGCCGGGCAAATGCTCGGGGAGGATGCGTGTCCCCCGATCGAGCGCGACCCGGATCACCTGGGCCGGGCCGAGGTAGAGGTCCAGGTCGCGCTCGTGGATCGCGGGTCCGGGGACGTAGTGG
>JANXSH010000623.1 GCA_025356615.1 Planctomycetia bacterium
GACAAGATCGCTAACGCCGAGGGTCGCGTGGCGAAGCTGGTCAAGGCGAAGAAGAGTGTCAGCGAGGCCATCGACGAACTGTATCTCGCCGCCTACGCTAGATACCCCACCGCCATCGAGAGGAAGAAGAAGCTGGCCTACGTCGCCGCGCAGTCGAGTGAGGCACGAGGCTTGGAGGACATCGTCTGGGCGTTGCTGAACAGTCGGGAGTTCTTGTTCAACCATTGAGGTGCGATGATGGAGACCGAAACGATGGGACGAGTGCTGGTGACGGCCAAGATCGAGAACATGAGAGACCTTCTCGCGGTCGAGATGGGCCTGCTTCAACCCGCTCAGGTTCGTGCCACCGAAGTGACCGACGCTCTCGTCGATACCGGGGCGTCCATGTTATCGATGCCACGACAGATGATCGATCAGCTCGGATTAGTTTACCTCCGATCGCGTCGAACCAGAACGGCATCAGGAACTTCCGATGCGAGACTCTACGGTCTGGTGAAGCTCACCATCCAGGACCGGGATTTCACCACGGATGTCCTCGAACTCCCAGACGGCTCCCCCGTCCTCATCGGGCAACTTCCGCTCGAGGCGATGGACTGGGTGATCGACATGCCGGGGAGAAGGCTGATCGGCAACCCCGCCCACGGGGGCGAGCAGATGTACGAGTTGTATTCCATCTTCCCGAATCCCCCCGCACCGCAACAGGGAGACTGACCCATGCTCGACATCCACGGACCGCGTTACCGCAGTTGCGACGGCGTCAGCCGGCGAGGGTTCCTCCGCGCGGGGTTCCTCGGCCTCGGCGGGCTGACCCTCGCGGACAACCTCCGCGCCAAGGACGCCGCCAAGAAGGAGGGCAAGCCGACGCGCGACACCGCCGTCATCCTGCTCTGGCTGGGCGGCGGGCCGAGCCACATCGACATGTATGACCTCAAGCCGGACGCGCCAACGGAGTTTCGCGGCTCGTTCAAGCCGATCAGGACAAACGTCCCTGGCATCGACATCAGCGAACACCTGCCGCACGAGGCCAAGGTCATGGACAAGATGTCCATCGTCCGCAGCGCCTATCACACGAATGCGGGCCACGGCATGGGGGCGCACTGGATGCTCACCGGCTGGGTGCCGACCATCGAGATCAACGACAACCTCAACCCCTCGTGCGGCAGCGTCGTCGCCAAGATGCGCGGGGCCAACGCCCCGCAGGTGCCGCCCTACGTCTGCCTCCCGACGCCCCCCGGTGCCGCAAACGCCGCGTACCTCGGCGTCGCCTACAACCCCTTCTCGCCGCAGAGCGACCCGTCGGGTGCCAACTTCCAGGTGCGCGACCTGAAGTTGCCCACGCGGGTCGATCTCGCGCGATTCCGCAACCGCCGCGAGTTGTTGCGCGGCATGGACTCCGTCCGCAAGGATGTGGACATCGCAGGCACCGCCGAGGGTTCGACCGCTTCTATCAGGACGCCTTCGACATCGTCACGAGCAAGGCGACTCGCAACGCCTTCGACATCCACCGCGAGGACGCCCGTTTGCGCGACCGTTACGGACGCGATAGCTGGGGGCAGTCGTGCCTGCTCGCCCGCCGCCTCGTCGAGGCAGGCGTGACCTACGTCACGGTCAACATGGGCGGCTGGGACACGCACGGCAACAACTTCGCCTCGCTCGAGAAGGGTCTCCTGCCACGCTACGACCGCGCGATCGCCTCCCTCGTGGACGACCTCCACCAGCGCGGCCTCGACAAGGATGTCCTCGTCATCAGCTACGGCGAATTCGGGCGGACCCCGCGCATCAACAAGGACTCGGGCCGCGACCACTGGCCGAACGCCATGTCGGTCGTCTTCGCCGGTGGCGGACTTAAAATGGGCCAGGTGGTCGGCTCCACCGACGCCAAGGCCGAGAACCCGCGCACGCGCGCCTGCTCGCCGGGCGACGTGCTATCGACGATGTATCACGTCCTCGGCATCGACCACAAGCACGAGTTCCACGACGCGGCCAAGCGCCCGTTGGCGATCCTCGCAGAGGGCAAGCCGATCGCCGAGTTGGTGGGGTGAGACGCTGAGAAGACCACTCCCTTCATTCTCTCTACACGATGCTTTCTCCTGAAAGAAGAGGGCATCGTGTGGCCTGCTGAGGCACGTCCAAGACTGCATCTCGCTCGTCGTCCGATGTGGCCCTTCGGACACGAGTTCCTCTGCCCGATACGATAGTCCTGTCGCCTGTACCTCCTCGAGCAGGATCTCACACGCATGCAGTTCCGACCCCTCGGCTCTACCGGCTTGCGGATGCCGTACCTCAGCTTCGGCGCGTCGTCGCTGGGGCAAGAGTTTCGCCCCGTGGACATCAACGAGGCGATCCGCTCCGTTGGCGTCGCCCTCGATCTCGGCATGACCTTCATCGACACTTCGCCGTTCTACGGACGAGGCATGAGCGAATGCCTCCTCGGCATTGCCCTCCGCGGCGTGCCGCGCGATCGCTACCTCCTGGGGTCTAAATTAGGCCGCTACTCCGGGGAACACTTCGATTTCAGCGCCCGGCGCGTCGTCGAGAGCGTCGATGTCAGCCTCCAACGGATGGGGACCGACCACCTCGACATCATGCTCTGCCACGACATCGAGTTCGTCGAAATGTCGCAGATCATCGAGGAGACGCTGCCCGCGCTGCGAAAGATCCAGCAGGCCGGCAAGGTGCGATTCGTCGGCATCAGCGGCTACCCGATGAACGTCTTCCGCCACGTCCTCGACCGTGCCCCGCTCGATGTCGTGCTGTCGTACAATCATTACACCCTGCAAAACACCATGCTCGCCGACCTCGTGCCCTACCTCCAGAGTAAGGGCGTCGGCGTCATGAACGCCGCGCCGTTCTCCGCCCGGCTGCTCACCAACTCGACGCTTCCGACATGGCACAAGGCGACCCCGGAGGTGCGCGCCGTCTGCCGACGTGCCTCGGAGCATTGCACGTCGCGCGGCGTCGATATCGCGCAACTCGCCTTGCAATTCTCTCTACGAAACGCCGACCTCGCGACGTGCGTCGTCGGCTCGGCGAATCCGGAGAACGTCCGCAAGTGGGCCGCATGGGCCGAGCTGCCGATCGACGAGACACTGCTGGGCGAAGTGCTGGCCATCCTCGCCCCGATCCACGACTGGTTCTACATCGAGGGCCGACCCGAGAATAATGACAAGGTGACAAGGTGACAAGGTGACTGGGAGCATCGATGCCCTGTCTTTACTCTGTCTTCATTCTGTGGATTTCTCTGTGCCCTCTGTGCCTCTGTGGTTAGCAATTTGTGCATTTAAGAGACGACCTCATGAAAGCCTTATGCCTCGAATCGCCCAAAGTTTGGAAGCAGCTCGACATCCCCGGCCCGGCCAAGCCCGGCCCCGGCGAGGCGCTCGTTCGCGTGCATCAGGTCGGCATCTGCGGCACGGACATCGGCGGCTACCTCGGCAAGATGCCGTTCTTCAGCTACCCGCGCATCCCCGGCCACGAGCTCGGCGTCGAAGTCCTGGAGGTTGGCGAGGGCGTTGCGAACGTTGTGCCGGGGGATCGGTGCAGCGTCGAGCCTTACATCAATTGCCAGGCGTGTTACGCCTGTCGGCGCGGGCATACGAACTGTTGCGAAAAGCATCAGACGCTCGGCGTACATTGCGACGGCGGGTTGCGCCCGCGTTTCCTCGTCCCCGCTCGCAAACTGCACATCTCGCGGGAGCTATCCTACGAACAACTCGCCCTGGTCGAGACGCTGGCGATCGGCTGCCACGCCGTCGAGCGCGCCGCCCTCCGCCCCGAGGAGTCGTGCCTCATCATCGGGGCCGGTCCGATCGGCCTGGCAACGCTGGAGTTCGCCAAGCTGACCGGGGCGAAGGTCATCATGCTCGACGTGAACGAGCAACGGCTCGCGTTCTGCCGCCGGGTCATGGGCGTGCAGCACACCATCCAACTCTCCGACAAGACCGCGGCCGAGCTGCGCGAGATGACCGACGGACACCTGCCCGACGTGGTCATCGACGCGACCGGCAGCAGCGCCTCGATGTCGGCGGCCTTCGGCCTCATCACCCACGCGGGCCGGCTCGTGTTCGTCGGCATCACGACCGACGAGGTTACGTTCCGCCACCCCGTGTTCCACCGCCCCGAGGGGACGCTGTTGTGTTCGCGCAACGCCCTGTCGGCAGACTTCGCGCGTATCATCGGCCTGATCGAGGACGGCGCGATCGACACGACGCCGTGGATCACGCACCGGGCGAAGTTCGAGGAACTAATCGACGTGTTCCCCTCGTACACCCGGCCCGAGACGGGCGTCATCAAGGCAGTGGTCGCCGTGGGGGAGTGAATCATGGCCGGCAAGCCGTTCGACGCCTCGCTGAAGGACATCATCGAGGAGTACGCGCGGGCGTGGGCCGAGCAGTTCACGCCTGGCCCGATCCTCGACGTGGCCGTCATCGACGCGGACGTCTCCACAGTGACAGCCGCTGCGGACAAGGTGATCCGCCTCCAGACGAGGGCAGGCGAGTGCCTGCTCGACCTCGAGGCGCAGAGCAGTTTCGACGCGGAAAAGCCTGGCCGGATGCTCCTCTACTCGGTGATCCTGAATCAGCGACACCGGCTCCCGGTTCGCTCCGTGATGGTTCTCCTGCGGAGGGAGGCCAACGCCACTGCCCTGACCGGCGTCGTCGAGTTGCGCCACGCCCCGACGGAGTCGCCGTACCTCACATTCCATTACACCGTCGTCCGTCTCTGGCAACAGCCGCTCCCGCCGCTGCTGAACGGCCCGATCGGGCTGCTGCCACTCGCCCCGCTGACGGACGAGGCGAATGCGGACATCCAGGGAGTCGTGGATCACGTCATTCGGCGATTTCGTGCAGAGACACCGCGAGAAGAAGCGGCTAAAATGGAGACGGCGACGTTCATCCTCATGGGCATGCGCTACGACAAGGCGATCTTGGCGCAACTCTACCAGGGAGTCCGAGATATGGAAGAGTCCAGCGGCTATCAACTCATCATGGAACGCGGCGAACGGAAATCGCTGATTCAGACCTTGTTTCGTCAGGGGCGAAAGAAATTCGGAGAGCCGAACAGCGCGACGCTCGCGCTCGTCGAGCGATTGACGGATATCGATCGGCTCCAGGCACTCACAGATCGGATCCTCGATGTGACGACTTGGCAAGAACTGCTCTCTTGACCCGATCTCGACCCCCCGGAGTCTTCGCGTGATCCGATCGAGCGTGACCATCAGTCTCGTACCCGAAGTTCGCGGCGGCCCGTTCGTCTTCTGGGACGACCTCCCCGCCGCATGCGTGAAGGCCGCAGCGCTGGGCTTCGACGCGGTCGAGGTGTTCCCGCCTGCCGCCGATGCGGTCGATCCGGCTCAACTTCGGAAGCTGCTCGAGGACCACGGACTGAAACTCGCGGCGGTCGGCACGGGGGCGGGCTGGGTCAAGGGACGGCTGCACCTGTGTCTGCCGGACGCTGCTGCGAGAGCCAAGGCGCGGGCGTTCGTGCGGTCGATCATCGACCTCGCGGGGCCGTTCGGCGCGCCGGCCATCATCGGCTCGATGCAGGGACGCAGCGGCGATGGCGT
Organism: Planctomycetia bacterium; assembly: GCA_025356615.1. Taxonomy (GTDB): domain Bacteria; phylum Planctomycetota; class Planctomycetia; order Gemmatales; family Gemmataceae; genus JANXSH01. Next base: position 5,567 of record JANXSH010000623.1, read on the forward strand.
CGATCACGCGACGGCCACTAGCTACCTCCGCGATGCGCTCGCGGAACTGGGCGAATACGCGCGACAATACAACGTGCCGCTGCTCTTCGAGCCGATCAATCGCTACGAAACGAACATGGCGAC
>JANXSH010001176.1 GCA_025356615.1 Planctomycetia bacterium
GAGCCTCGAGTATCTCGTCGGATAGTTTGCGGGCGTCTGGCAGGGTGATAGTCATGATACGTTCCTCCTTCTTCCCTCTATACTTATTATACGCTGGTCCAACCTCCACTTATTGATGATCTATCGGGCCGGGGTAATACGTTGATAAAAGTCCATCCGGGCACTCCTCCGTGGCCGTAATCTACTATACGGCACAACGGACATTCCGTCAAGGGAATAATCGGCTGCCCAGCACAGAGAGCCTCGAAGTCACCCTTACTTCGACTGCTGGAGGCGAAGCGGCCCCAGCTTCCACTCGCGCTTCCAAACGGCCTTCCCAGCCGCGTCGGACTCGACCGCTCGCAACTCCAGGATCGCCCGCGCCTCCGGGGTGCCGGGGTACGAACCCCCGCTCATCGTCCCGAGCGTTTGGACTCCGGCCCCTTCGCCCAGGCTGGAAGTGCCACCCGAGGAGCCATCCAACGTCGGCTCGCGGTCGTCCCCGATCACGATACTCATCCGCGAATGAACCCAGACCCCAGGCGGAGGAAACGGGAAGCTCTTCTCGCCGACGATGCGTAGGTGCCGATACTTCTCGATGGGATGGCCGGGCACCTCTTCGATCCGCACGGCGAGGAACTTCTCGACGAGATCCCCTTTCGTGGCGCTCGACAGCCTGCCCCCCGTCCACAGCGCGGCCAGAACGACCTTGGCCACGTCCCCGCCCTCGCCCCCCGCCTCGCGAACCATCGCCCGCTCGTCGAGGGCAGGCTCGAAGGACCACAGGCGTAGGAGCAACGCCCGGCCCTCGACACCCCCCGATCGGTAGGCGCGATACCACTCCCTTCGATCGCCCGCGCGCCGGAGGTCGTATTTCGCCTCCAGCAGCGGCTTCGCCTTCTTCCACCACTTCTCCCAGGCGTGCGCGTCCTCTCGCGGATGCATGCCCGTCCACTTGCGCAGGACGGACGCGGCCCGTTCGGCGGTCACATGGTCGTCGGACTGCACCCACTCGATCAGGCCGGGCAGCAGCTTCGGGTGGGCGTAGTGGCCCAAGACATCAGCCAGGGCGTAACTCGGGTGCAGCAGTGCCTCGCGGTCGAGCCGGTGCAGGCGGCGCACGGCCTCGGTCAGTTTCCGCAGCGGTTCCACGACGGCGGGGTTCAGGCGACTGGTATCGCTCCCGCCCAGCACCTGGAGGACGTTATCCAACTCCGCCTCGTCAACTCGCAGCAGTGGAATCAGCCGCTCCTGGGCGCGGTAGGGGTCGATGCGCGCCAGCGCGTACATGGCCTCGAGACGAACGACGTGGGGCCGTTGGGGGTCGAGCAAGTCCGCGACAGAGTCGAAGGCGACCTTGCCCCGCGCCGTGGCTCCGACCAGCCTCAAAAAGTCAGGCCCGAACGTGGCGTCGGCGGTTTTCAAGTATGCGGCCAGGGTTTTCTCTTCAACCGGGGCCAGGGGCAGCAGCGCGCGGGACATTTCGTGCATGTGCCAGTATCGACCTTCGCGTTCCAACCCCAACAAGAAGCCGACGATCTCGCTCATCCGGTCGGCGGAAGGAGGCCGAGCGAGGAGAACCTTCCGGCGTTCGATCGCGGCCACGGCGGCGCGGGCGCTCTTCAGGAACGGCTCCCGCAGCAACGTGGGGTGCCGCCCCATCTTGGCTGCGCCCTCCTTGAAGCCTCCCTCGTCCTCGTGAACGAGGTAGACGCCGTTGCCCACGAATCCGACCACGCCGTGTTCGCCCCGCCCGATCGCCCACGTCCCGTTCGTCTTCCGCAGGTAGGCCACTACCTCGATCGACTTCGCCTGCTTCGCCACCTTGTTCAACGCGACGAAGACCTCCGTCCCGTTGGATAGGACCAGGTGTTTCAACGTCGCCTTGCCCTTCAGCGTGGCATCGACGATCAACTTCCCCCTGGCGTCGAGCTTGCCCTGGACGATCCACTCCGCCCGCGCCGTGCTGTAGTGTACATGGAACGGCGGGGTCGTCTCGGCCGATGCCCGGCCCTCGCCGGCGAGTAGGAGTGCAAGTGCCATGAGGGCGACGAGGGGACGACGGAAATCGCACATGGGCCGGAACCTCCTGGAGACGGGTCGGCGGGAGGGATGGTTAGTTGCGTAGAGGTAGTATCGTCCCTTTCGTCTCGCATTGCAACAGAACAAGGACGCGGCAACTTCCGCGTTGTAACTCATCTCCCCCGGCATCGCGTCGCTTCCTAATCCTCCTCGGCGACGGGATCGCAGGGGCGCTCCTAGGTGATCGGGATGCCGCGAAGGGGATAGGCATTGGCGACATCCGGTTTCTTCGCCACGGGTCGGATGATGACCCCGACGGATTGACCCGCCTGGAAGGGCAGCCGGTCGAGGGGCAGCGTGCCGTCTTGCTGAAGAGTGATTTCGACGCGGCGTGCGGGAAGGGTTGATTGCATCGTCGCCTCCGTTCTCTGGGTGATGCCGGAATTATAGGAGTAATTCGAGTGAAGGTGAGAAGCATTCTCACACATACAACGAACGACTCACTGCCCCCGGTGGTCCAGCTCCAACACCACCGCCTCCCGCGCCTCCGCCGGTAGCTGCCCCAGCGCCTCCTCGACGCGCCCCATCGCGCGCGTCGCGTCCTTTTCCCCTCGGTCCTCGATCGGCAGCGGGTCGCGCGTCCACAGGGCGACGAGGCGCTCGCGCCCGGCGGGCGGCGTCAACTCGACTTCCACCGGCGGTATCGGCCTGCCGTCCGTCGTCATAGTCGGCAAGATCAGGTTGAGCCTCCCCGTGGGGCCGACGTTGAACACGACGACGTGACCGGGCCGGTCGGCCACGACGGAGACGCGGACGCGGTCGCCGGTGTGGAGCGTGACGCGATCCGGGCGCGCGGGGATCGTCCCCGGCTCAGGCCCGAGGGGTTCGGTCTCGGCCATCGTCGCACCGAGCAGAACCGTGCCGGAGGGCGTCACGCGGTACAGCAGGAGGCGGAGATTCGCAGGAGAAGACATGATCGGCGCGAGGCGGTCGGCCATCAGCAGGTTGAGCGACGCGCGGAGGGCGCGGGCGAAGGCGTCGAGGCCGGGCCGCTCGTCGCCGGCGCGGAGGCCGGCCCGGATGTGTCCCTCGAGCGTGGCTGGCACGTTGGCGAATCGCGGATCGACAGACGGCAAGCCTCCCTCGATGGCCCGGCGTAAGCCCGCCCTGGAATCGCCGTCGAAGGGGTATTTTCCAGTGATGAGCCAGAACAGCGAGGCGGCGAGGCTGTAGACATCCAGCGCGGGCGACAAGACGCCGTCGAACCCCTCGGGGGCCATGAAGTACGGCGTGCCGCCCTCCGAAGCGGGGTCGGTGAGTCGGGCGGCGACGCCGAGATCCGTCAGGAGCGCCTCGTCCGCCTTCGGGTCGTGGAGCAAGTTGTCCGGCTTCACGTCGCGGTGAACGACGCCGTGCGCGTGCATGGCCGCCAACCCCTCGGCGATGTCGGTCATGTAGCGGGTCGCCACGTCCCAGCGTAGCGGGCCGTCGCGCTCGACGCGCTGCCGGAGTGAGCCACCCGCGACGTATTGCAGCACGAGGCAGGGGAAGTCTTCCCCGAGGGGCTGTCGCCAGGCGTGGACCTGCACGATGTGCGGGTGCGAGAACGAGGCGAGCAGACCCGCCTCGCGCCGTAACAGGTCGAGCGCCCGCGCGCCGCGCTCGGACGTGCCCCGCACGAATTTGAGGGCGACGTATCGGCCCAGCGGAGAGAGGTCTCTGGCGAGCCAGACGATGCCGAACGTGCCGCGACCCAGCTCGCTCTCGAGGCGGAACTCGCCGGGGAATGGATCGAAGTGTGCCGAGGTTGAGGGGTCCGACATGGGCGGCTTCCTCCTGTGACGCTCAGATCCCGTTGAAATCGGCGAGACGGATAGTGTATATGCGTATACATTCTATCAAGGAGACATCGCCATGAACGAGAATCGATGCCTGCACTGCGACCGGGAGCAGGCGACGACGACCCTGGGTTTGTGCGGGCGCTGCGCCGCAACCGAGGGGATAGCGGTAGTCTATGAACACAGGCGCGGCTGGTCGCCGGAGTGGGAGCGCCACCTGATCGAACTGACGCGCCGGGCGACGGCACGACTGCCGCTATTCGTGCCACTGCACGAACCAGAGGAAAGACGGGGACGCTGACAAGGTGACACGGTGACAAGGTGACAAGGATAGCCTCTCGGATCGCCGCCTCACCCGGTTGACTCGCATACCGTGTCACCTTGTCACCTTGTCACCTTGTCATCGCCTCACCTTGTCATCGCCTCACCAAATCGCCATACTGGATCGGAGACTCAACTCACATCGCGGATGGAACGAGCCATGTTTCGCTTCTTGATCCTGGTCGTCGTCTTCCTCTCCTTCGTCCCGATCGCATCGGCCCAGGAGCCTGCCTACCGCGACGACCTGCGGTTCGCCGAGGCGCTGCGTAGTCGTGGGGACAACGATCTGGCGCTGGAGTTCCTGCAACAACTCGCCAAAGGCGCGCCGGCGGGCTTGCTCAAAGAGCTGTCGCTGGAGTTCGCCAAGACCCGCCTCCGCGTCGCCGCCGACGAGCCGGAAACGGCCAAGCGGCTGGCCCAGTATCAGGCGGCGCGGGCCGATTTCGAGAGGTTCATCAGGGAGAACCCCGGCCACCCGCGCCTCGCCGAGGCGAACATCGACATCGCCCGCGTCCTCAACTTCCAGGGCAAGACCGAGCTGAATCAGGCCATCCTCGCCGAGGACCGCAAGACGAAACAGGAACTAGCGAAGCAGGCGCAATCGACCCTCCAGCAGGCCGCCACCAAACTCAGCGCCGCCGGGAAGGAACTGGAGGCGGCCGTCACCCGGCTGCCCGACCCGGACGGCA
>JANXSH010000679.1 GCA_025356615.1 Planctomycetia bacterium
CTCCGCTTCGCGTCGCGGCTACACGGTCGAGGCTATTCCTGGACGAATGGCGGTGGGGATGAGCGAGTAGTGTCCCCACGCCCCCTCATTTAGGGTCTGTCTTCTCCTCGATCCACCCCCCGCCCAGCACGCGCGTGCCGTCGTAGAACACGACCGCCTGCCCCGGAGTGATGGCCGACTGTGGCTCGTCGAAATACACCGTCGCGCCGTCCCCGTTGACGTGGACCGTCGCGGGTGCCGGCGTGTGGCGGTAGCGGATCTTGGCCTGGCACCGCAGAGCGTTGATCGGCGTCGGACAGAGCCAGTTGACGCGCGACGCGGTCAGGCCGTCGGCGAGCAGTTCGTCGCGATCCCCGAGGACGATGTCGTTGCTGCCGGGGACGATCTGTAGCACGAACCGCCGCGAGCCGGTGGCGATGCCAAGACCTTTTCGCTGGCCGATCGTGAACCGATCGATGCCGTCGTGTTCGCCGAGAACCTGTCCGGCGGTATCGACGAACTTGCCCGCCGTCGCCGCTTCGGGACGGCGGGCGCGGATGACGGCGGAGTGGTCGCCGCCGGGGACGAAACAGATTTCGACGCTGTCCGGCTTGTCGGCGACGCATAGGCCCAGCTCGCGGGCGATGGCGCGGACCTTGCCCTTGGTGAGGTCGCCGACGGGGAACAGGAGGCGCGACACGATCTCGGGCCGGATGCCGTAGAGGACATACGACTGATCCTTGTCGGGATCGATGCCCCGGTGCAGATGCGCCTCGCCCTCGGCGCGGACGATTCGCGCGTAATGTCCCGTCGCGATGAAGTCGGCCTCGAGTTGCTGCGCGTAGCTGAAGAGCCGGCCGAACTTCAGCCAACTGTTGCACACGACGCAGGGGTTCGGCGTCCGGCCCTTCAGGTACTCGTCGGCGAAGTAGTCGATGATCCGCCCGAAGTCCTGCTCGAAGTCGAGGGCGTAGAACGGGATGTCCATCTGGTCGGCGATCCGCCGGGCGTCGCCGGCGTCCACGGCGCTGCAACAGCCCTTCTTGTGGTCGGCGCGGTGGTCGTCGGCGTCGGAGTGGACGCCGGTGCGCATGAATAACCCGACCACGTCGTACCCCTGCTTCTGGAGCAGGTACGCCGAGACGGAGCTATCCACGCCGCCACTCATCGCCAACACGACACGGGCCATCGGTGAGATTCCTCGGGGGTGGGCGAGCGGAGGGTGTCCGAGCTTGTGAAGAATTCGGCGAGCCGGGAGCGTTATAGTAGTTTCAAAGATCACCCGAGGTCGCTGGTTCGACCCCCCCGCCCCCTCCCCTAAAAGGGAGGGGGAGCCGGAGGCATGTCTGAAGGGGTGAAGTCTCCCACAGGCCGGTCTTGCTCCCCCTCCCTTTTAGGGGAGGGGTTGGGGGGGGCTAACCAGCGACGACCCGTGATCCTCGAAACTACTGGTAAGCGACCGGAGTAGGTGCCGTTGCAGCGTGATTTCTCCGGTCGCTAACGCTCCCGGCTCGCCCATCAGCCCTCTACTCGCTTGGCCCACTATTCATCATAGGCTGTTCGCCTTACTCTGACACCTCATCCCGTTGCGTGGTTCAACGCGAACAGCCTGCGGTGTTAGCCGCAGGCCGTATCGATCGTCGAGAATCGTGTCACTTGGGCGCGCCAACAGGGCCGCCAGCCGGGCCACCAGCGGGGCCACCGACTGGGGGGGGATTGCCACCGCCGCCCGCCGCCGGGAAGGTCGCGGTGGGCGGGATCTTCGGCTTGGCCGTGTCGTACTGGCTCCAGTCGAGGAAGAAGAACGCCGCCCCCGCCATCTGGGCGAGGAGCGAGATCAGCAGCAGGCCGACGTAGGCGTCCGACTTCGCCGGGGCCGGGGCGTCCACATCATCGGTCCGACGCGAACGTGCCATGCTCGAATACCTCCCCTGATCGCCTCGATACGATGTCCGAAGACCTCACACCCTCGCGGACCAATCCTCACGGCCCGCCAAGGATTCGGCTAGCGACGCGGTCATCGACCTGGATCGGAACGGACATCCGACCGATCACCTGGCCGACGGACTGCGTCGGGGTCACATCGACGATGCGGATCTTGCCGATGTACTTGGGGTTCGTGCCGAGGCGGAAGACCTCGAGCGTGTTGCCCTTGGTCAGGCCGGCATCGCTGCCCAGTGAGACCGTCACATAGTTGCCGTCCGCACGGCGGACGACTCCCTCGAGGTTTTCCGGCGGCGGGTTGCTCCCGCGAGCCGCCCCGCCTGGCCCGGCCGACTTGTTGCGGAGGAGGTCGCGGGCCACGTCCTGGAGTTGGGCCTCGAGCTGCGAGTTGCGGTCCTTGAGCGTGCCCGCCTGGATCTGGGCTTGGACCATCGCGTCGCGCATCTCGTTCGTATTCTTCGTCAGGTCGAAATTCTTGGTCGTCTCGGCGGCGAGTTGCGTCCGCAGGATGCTGCTGTCGTTTTGCCGTTGCGAGACATCCTTGCCCTGCGCGATTTCGATGGCGCGGTACTGGGACAGCTTGCCCTTGGCGTCCGCCCGTTCCGTTCTCAGATTTTCGTTCTCGGTCCGCATCGCCGCGATGGTCTTGGCCTGCTCGTTGAGCAAAGCGATGGCCCTCTCGGCGGCCTGTAGTCCCTCGAGTTTGTTCCCAGGCTCGAGACCCTTCACGCCCGACTTGTTCAGTTTCTCGAAGTGGTCGTCCTTGTCCTTGGCTAGCCTATCCGCCTCGTCCTTGTACGTCTTGGTGACGCCCTCGAGAACCTGATAGCGTGCCTCCAATGTCTTGAAGCCGTCCACCCAGTGGGTGCGGGCGGTGTAATCCATGACGGCAAAAGCTCCCACAACCAGGCTGAATACCAGGTTGAGGAACACCAGGATCTTTCCGACGACTGTCATGATCCGATCCCCCTTGGCGGCAGTTCCCGCG
>JANXSH010000696.1 GCA_025356615.1 Planctomycetia bacterium
TCATGGACATCCAGCGTGCCCTCTTCGAGGAGATCGTCGCCCACCCAGCCGATGACGTTCCCTGGATGGTCCTCGCCGATTGGTTCGAGGATCTCGGGGAGACGTTCCGGGCCGAACTCGTTCGCCTGTCGATCTCCCTGCGCAACCACGAAGCCGGCCCCGAACGCCTCGCGCGCGAAATCCGCCTCCGCGAGCTGTACGCGCTGGGCCTCACGCTCCCCTTGCCCAAACGCCGGATCGCCGTCGGCGCGAATGCCGAGATGGAACTCGTCTTCATCCCGCCGGGCCGGTTCCTCATGGGAAGCCCCGCGCGGGAGGCACACCGCGAGCCGGACGAAGGCCCAGTGCATCTCGTCCGCCTGACGCGCGGCTTCTGGCTCGGCTCCCAACAGGTGACGCAGGGGCAGTGGCACTCGCTCCTCGGCTCGCCGCCCCCTGGGCAGTTTCGCGGGATACGCCTCCCCGTCGCCGGCGTCAGTTGGATCGAATGCCAGGAGTTCCTCGCCGCACTCTCCCGACATCCCGAACACGTTTATCGTCTGCCGACGGAGGCCGAGTGGGAATACGCCTGTCGCGCCCTCACCTCGACGCCTTTTTCACACGGTACTTCGCTCTCGAGCCTTCAGGCCAACTTCGACGGGAACTCCCCCTACGACGGTGCCGCCCTCGGCCCCTGGATCAACGCGCCAGTGCAGGCTTCCTACCTGCCGAACGGCTTCGGATTGCACGACATGCACGGCAACGTCTGGGAGTGGTGTGCCGATTGGTTCGCCGAAGATTACTACGCACGCAGTCCCATCGACGACCCGCCCGGCCCATACGAAGGGAGCGTCCGCGTCCTGCGCGGCGGGTCGTGGTACAGCCACGGCTGGTCGTGCCGCTCCGCGAATCGCGAGCGATCGGCCCCCGAGAGCGGCACAGGCAATTACGGCTTCCGCGTCGCCATGACCGAGCCGGGTCAGAGCTTCTCGCCCTGAACCAAGGCTTGCAAGCCCAGGACGTGGCGACAGGTGCCATGACGCAGGAAGCCGAGGCACTCGCACGAGGTGTCCTCGACGGCACCGATGCGGACGTGGTAGAGCGTGCCCATGCCGAGCTTGTGGACCGCGAAGCCGCGCCCGCCGATCTCGCAGGGGATCTCGACGAAGGTGTAGAAGGCGCGTTCGCGCTCCATCGTCAGGCAGCACACGCCGACGCCGTCGATTTTAGGATGTCGAACTAGGCGGATGGATCGCCGGGGTTTGGTGGACATGGCTTCGCCGGCTGAAGTGAGGTGCGACGAACCCAGGTGGAGGAATGGACGCATACGCCGCAGCGTCCATTCCCTCATGGCGGATCAAGCCGGAGGCGGATTCTAGAAGAGCTTACGGAACTTCTCGCGATCCTCGGGGGGCAAGCGTTCGACCTCCTCGAGAGGAATGCCCTGGAGACGCATCTCGAGAGGGGCCCGAAGGACCGCCCAGTCCTCGGCCTGGCGGATGAACTCTTCCATCGTGTACGGCATGGTCAACCACTCCACATGGTAGCCGTGGTCGGTGCATTTATCCCATCCGATTCGATGGTCATGCCGGAGGCGGGTTGTCAAGGAGCTTGCGAAGTTTTTCGCGAGCCTCGGGGGTCAATGTCTCGACCATCTGCTCGGGAGAGACGCCCTGGAGCCTCTGATCGACGCGGAAAGTCTGGAGCACCTCCTCCGGGGTAAGCCCCTTGAGGCGAGTCGCGACGGTGGCTCTCTGCATCAGTCGCTCCTCGGCCTGGCGGATGAACTCTTCCATCGTGTACGGCATGGTCAACCCCTCCACATGATAGCCCGCGAACAGGTCCGCCACGAGCGTACTCGTCTGCGGCGACCAGATCCGGCAATGCTGCCTGCCATATTCTAGCAGAGACTTCGACCGGCTGAACAGGTGCAATAGCGCGTTGGGTTCCGACTCGGGGAGCCGACTTGCAACGATGATCCGTATCGTCGTCACGCCCCAAAGCACTTCGTAGACGCCGGTCTGCACTTCCGTCAGCGGCACCTCGGCGGCGAGTCCTTCGGGATAGCGAGCGCAGATGGCGAACAGGCGGAATTGGCATTTGGGCAAGAGGTCGTCGAAACTCGGGCTGACCTGTTTGCGGTAGTTGACGGAATGTCCGAGCAACTCGTCGATTGCATCAGCGTTCAGCGTGTCTTGATGAGACTTGAACGTGATGAGGTTGTATTCGGCGAGGTGCCCCTCGAGGCCGTCGGGCAAGGCGCGGTCGAGGACGACATCGGGCTTGTGGATGATGAGGACATCGAGGAATTGCGACTTCACGGAGAGGTCGCGCTCGAGTTCGACCTCGCACGGCGTCCCCGTGAAAAAGTCCTGCACCATGAGGCCGAACCGCCGATGCCAATCGATTTGTTCCTGCTTCATCGTACCCTCTCTTGGTGAGTCTCGGTCGCGCCGGATTCCTTTTGATAGACTATGCGTAGAGCCTATTCACGGGAGTCATGCTATGCCGAAACTGACGGTCGAAGGTGTCGGAGAGTTCGAGGTGTCGGCGGGCAAGAGGCTCGTCCTCGCCCTTTCCGACGAGGCCAAGGTCGATCAGCTCCATGCCTGCGGCGGCAACGCGCGCTGCACGACGTGCCGCGTCGAGTTCGTCTCCGGCGAACCCGCCGAGATGACCGTCG
>JANXSH010000746.1 GCA_025356615.1 Planctomycetia bacterium
GCGAAGCGAGGCCCACCAGACTGCCACTCGTATCAAGGGTAGGGGTGGAACAAGTGAAGTGCCGGTGGGCCTCGCTCCGCTCGACCCACCCTACGGGTGTTGGAACTCAGGCTCCTTAAAGATGCGTCATACCCGAGATACGATCTCGAACTTCGAGAGAGCCTGTTGCTCTGAGATCGCTACCATACACTAGGAAGGGCTACAGAAGATCCTGTTGCACTTCCGAGAATCCGAGTCGGGCCGATTCCCGAATCCGAGAAGAGGAGAGACCGTTGAGAGGGGTTCTCTACAAACTGGGCCGGGTGATGCAACTCATTGGCATGATCCTGTTGCCGCTGGCCATCGCGGGAAATCTCAGCCCCGAGCATACCCTGAACCTCAAAGAGTCTCTGCTGCTCTCGGGGACCGGCGTCGTCGTGTTCATGATAGGCTGGCTCCTCCAGCAAGCGGGTAGGCCCGAGTGAGAGGTCTTTGATGCGTCCCATTCTCCTCCTCATGCTACTCGCCCTGTGTTCGGTCCCGCTCCTCGGCGCGGAAGACACGGCCCTCGTCGCCCTCACCGGCGAGTCGCGCCCGATCGCCTCCCGTCTCGAGGAAGCACGCAAACGAGTCGTCGCCAAGAAATGGCCCGAAGCGGTCGCGCTCCTCCAGTCCGTGATCGAGTCGTCGCCCAACGAACTCGTCCCGGTGGGCAAGGATCGGGCGGTGAGTGCCCGGAGGGCCGCGCATGCGATCCTGGCGCGGAGTGGGCCGGAGTGTCTCGCCCTGGTTCGCAAGCGGATCGAATCGCAGGCCGCGCGCCTGCTCGAGGCGGGCGACACGGTGTCGGACCGCCGCATCATCGAGGAATCTTTTTGCAGCTCGCAGACCGTCACGGCTCTGGACCGGCTCGGGGATCGAGCCTTCCTGGCGGGCCGACTGGACGAGGCCGAGTCCTGGTGGGCCATGATCGCCCCGCTGGACCCGACCAACCTCGAAGACACTCTCGTCCATCCCGATCCGCCGACAGCGACCGTCGCGCGCGTAAGAGCGAAGCAGCTCCTCGCCCGGCTCCATCGCGGGGAGCAGAGTTGGCAAGCCCTGATCGATCGCTATCGCCTTCGGCACCCCGACGCGAGCGGAAATCTCGCGGGTCGATCGGGAAAGTATGCCGACATCCTCACCCAGCGCGCGAAGGAACTCGCCATTCGATCGGAGGAGACCCAGGACTGGACGACCTTCGGCGGCAGGGCATCTCGAGGCCAGGTCGCTGTCGCCCCGGAGGATCTGCCGGGTCGATTGGGCCAACTCTGTCGAGCCGGCCCGACGTGGCGTTTCAGCCTCGAGAAGCGAGAACCGACCCGCGAGGGCTTTCCGATCATTGCGGATCAGGCCAAGGTCGACGCGGCCCGCCAGCTCGCTTACTACCCCGTCGTCGTCGGCCACACCGCTCTGGTCGCGGACGCGCTGCGTATCACCGCGTATGACCTCCAGACGGGAGTGGCGAGCGAGTGGTACGACGCCTCGCCCTACGTCGGCCCGCTGGTCCGGCGCGGCCTTCCCTTGCCCGTATTGGAGGATCTCCGCTACACGCTCACGGTGGCGGAAGGAAACGTCTTCGCGCGGATGGGAACTCAGACCGTCAGAGACATCCGCCCGGACCCCAAGGCACCTCCGATCCTCGGCGGACTCGCCCCCTCCGATACCGGCGAGAGTATCCTCGTATCGCTGTCGATGAAGCCGGGCGCGAGTGGGGACCGCCAGCGCTGGCGCGTCCACGCGGCGGACCCCGGACGGAAGGAGGCCGCCGTCTTCGAGGGCGCGCCCGTCGTCGCTACGGGACGGGTCTATATCGCCGCGACGCGATTCGTCGGCGACAAGGTCATCACCGCGATCCACTGCTACCCCGCCCACCCCGAGAACGACACGCCGCCCCCACTTTGGAAGACCGATGTTTGCGAGACGCGCGAGTTGCTGCCCGCGACGGGCGAAGCGCTCGGCTCGAAGCGACAGCGAGCAAGACACCACCTGCTCACGATGACGGGTTCGACCGTGGTCTATTGCTCGCACAGCGGAGCCGTGATCGCCCTCGATCCGACGACCGGGCGGCGCGTCTGGGCGCATCGGTATCCCCGACACGACGCCCGCGAGCCGGAGGACGAGCCTCGATTGCGCGACCTCTTGCCGTGCCTATTCGCGGACGGCCGGCTCTACGTCGCTCCCGCCGATTCGGATCGGCTGTCCTGTCTCGACCCCGCCAGCGGCGAGACGATCTGGCAACGCGACGGACTCGATGTCGTCCACCTGCTCGGCGTCGGCACGGGCCGACTGATCTTCACGACCTATCGCAACCCCCAACAGGGCAAACTCTTCGCGGGCGGCCTCCGCGCCGTAGACGCCCGCGACGGCGGGGACGAGGGCGGCTGGAACCTCCCCGACGACGGGGGCGGTCTCGTCCCGATGGGCCGAGGTCTGCTCGTCGGCGACCTCGTCCTGTGGACGACGGCGCGCAAGCCCTACGGTGTGTTCGCCATCCGCCAGGAGGACGGGCGACAGCCCGATAACCCTGCCCTTCTACATCGCATCCCCTCGGGCAACCTCATCTTTTCCAACGGCTGCCTGCTCGTCGCCGACCAGCGCATCCTCTCGGTGTTCGTGCCCCCCGCGCTCCTGCCGGACGACGAGAAGGACGATCAAGCCAGGGGTCCGTCCGCTCCCAGAGAGTTGGCGGAGTTCGTGCGAACGAAACAATGGCGTCGGATCCTCGCCCGCCCTGACCTGTCACGGATGTCGTTGCTCGACGCGCGCGGCGTCCCTCGGCTCGCCGGGGTGGTGGCCCGGCGCGAGACGAGAGGCACTCCAGAAGAGGAACGACTGATCGGGCGATTCGTCGAAGCCCTCCCGGCACGCGATCGGGACGGCATCCTGACGGATCTCATGAACCTCTACCCCGAATCTCCCATCGTCCGACAAGGGCTTGCGCTGGCGGCGAAAGAGGCCGAGAGGGCGAACCGGCAGGAAGCCGCCGGTCGGCTCTGGCTGCGCCTCGTTACTGGAACGCCTGACGCGGAGAAAGAAGCAAGAGCGGGCGTAGAGAGGTGCTGGGCCTCGTCCCGAGGGCGTGTCCCGTCGGCGCTCGTGATGCCGCTGGATGCGACGGTAGAGGTTCGCTTGTTGCCTGGAGAGGCCCTCTTGCGGAACCTCGCTCCCGAGGGCTTGGCACAGGCGTACTTCTGGTCGGTCCATCGGCGAAAGCTCCTTTGTCGATCGCGGGCCGATGGCACGATTCGCTGGACGCGGGATCTCGACCTCCACGAGCCGTGGGCGGTCCTCAACGGTCCTCTCCTGCTCGTCGGCGATGCCGGGACCGCCCACGGTGTCGAGGCGACCTCCGGGGCGACAGTGTGGTCTCACAGGATCACGGGCACGGGGCGGTTCCTCGAATCGCGTCCTGCGTTTCGCGCCGTCGAGGAGCCGCGACCCGCGCCGCTGAGTGACCCCGTCCTCGCCGGGGGCCGGCTGATCTTGCAACGTGGACACCGGTCGTTGCTCGCGCTCGACGCCCTGACGGGAGACGGGCTGTGGCATCGCATGATGCCGGGGGCAGACTTCGACATGCCCGCGCCGCGCGGAGTCATCCACTCCGTGACGGCCGTCGGCGAATCTCGCCTCCTCGCCCAGGTGTCCGGTTGGCGTGTCTTCCTCGACGCGACGGACGGAAACCTCTTGTCGCGGTCCCCTGCCCTGCTCACGGCGTGGGAGCATCCGCCGGTCGCCCTCGGCGGCGGGCGGATGGCCGTCCCCGGCGAGGGGAAATCGATCCACGTCGTCGATTCGTCCTCGGGAAAGATCCTCTGGCAACGGCTACTCGCGCCGTCGTCGCTCCTGAGCGGTGCGCCGCCGATGGTGGTCCCCGGCGGCCCGCGTCTCCTGTTCGTCGAGCCGCTCAACGTCGGCTCCAGGGTGTGGTGTCTCGACCGCGAGACGGGCAACCCGGTCTGGGCGAAGCCGATCTTTTATGAGGGCGTCGCTCCCTCGTCCCAGGGCTGGGTGGTCGGCAACGAAGTGTTCTATCACACGAGCGAAGGTCACATCGAGGCGCGGTTCCTACGCGACGGGTCGTCCCTGTGGCGACGACCATTCGCCGACGCGGAGCGGGCACGCCTCATCCTCCGAGGATCGACATTACTCGCCGTCAACCGAATCGGCTCGGGCGTGCGATTCGGGTTTCGTTCGCCCCTGGGATCCTTACAATACATTGGCAGCAGCCCGCGCGACGCGGAGGACGCCTCGGTCAGTTGTTTCGACGGCGCGACGGGCGAGTTGATGCAGCGGATCAACCTGGACGTGACGTTCTTCGTCGCACGTCGGGAATTCGACCGGCGACGGGGCGGCATGCCCCAGTCGTGGCTTCATCGGGATGAGAACGCGCTCGGTCCCGAGGTGCGGATCGATGAGGCCGGAATGATCGTCGGAGTGGGAAATCAGGTCAAGGTGTTGCGCTCGAGAACGCCTCTTCGGAAGTGAATGTGAACATGCCGAATATCCGTTGCAAGAGTTGCGGGCTGATGGTCCAGGTGCCGACGGGCGGGCGACGGCTGTGCGGCTGCGGTGCCTGGCTCTCCGCAGACGAAACGAGCGCGCCGGCCCGCGTCGAGGAAGCACCGTCCTACCGGGCCGTCGAGGTCGAGGCGAGGCCCGAGCCGGTCCATGAGCCTCATACAGGAGAATCCTGGCCGCGCATCGAAGGCGACCTGTCGGCGATCGAAAGGCTCAACGACGGCTACCGGCGCATCCGCAAGGAACTCGCCAAGGCGATCGTCGGCCAGGATCGCGTCCTCGAGGAGCTGCTGATCTCCGTCTTCGCGCGGGGGCACTGCCTGCTCGTCGGCGTGCCGGGGCTTGCGAAGACGCTGATGATCCGGGCGCTCGCCGACTCGCTCAGTCTGAGCTTCTCGCGCGTGCAGTTCACGCCGGACCTCATGCCGTCGGACATTACCGGCACCGAGGTCTTGCAGGAGGACAAGACGACGGGGCAGCGCCTGTTCAAGTTCCTGCACGGCCCCCTCTTCGCCAACGTCCTCCTCGCCGACGAGATCAACCGCACGCCACCCAAGACCCAAGCCGCCCTCCTCGAAGCGATGCAGGAACGCCAGGTGACGGTCGGCGGGCAGCGACACAAGTTGCCCGACCCGTTCTTCGTCCTCGCGACGCAGAACCCGATCGAGCAGGAGGGGACGTACCCGCTCCCCGAGGCGCAGCAGGACCGCTTCATGTTCAACATCCATGTGGACTACCCCGAAGAGGAGGAGGAGTTCCGCATCGTCGAGATGACGACCTCGACGCACCAGCCGAAGATCGACCGCGTCCTGTCGGCGACCGACATCCTGGAGATGCAGGACATCGTCCGCAAGGTGCCCGTCGCGCCGTATGTGATCCGCTACGCGATGAAGTTCTCACGCCTGACGCGCAAGTCGAGCCGGGTCGGCGCGGGGGTGAACACGCAACGCAAGGTGGACGCCGACGTGCCAGACTTCGTCCGCGACTACGTCACCTGGGGGGCCGGACCGCGCGCGACGCAGTTCCTCATCCTCGCGGCCAAGGCCCGCGCGGTGCTGCACGGCCGCTACTACGTCAGCTGCGAGGACGTGCGGGCGGTCGCCCCGCCGGTGATGCGCCACCGCATCATCCTGAACTTCAACGCCGAGGCGGAGGGGATTCGGCCCGACGACATCGTGAAGAAGTTGGCCGACATGATCCCGCGCGACCCGGCGGAGAAGGGGGTGGGGACGTGAAAGGCAATCACTGGGAGAAGATGTCGCTGTACGAGTCCCACTCCCGCGAATATTGGGCGGCGGTCGAAGTGATGCAAGGAGCCGCTCTCAACGGTCGGCTTCGTACTTTAGTCTTAGGCAACAAATAGTAGATGGACCTTGTCGGGATTTCGGAGTCAACGTGCGGGTGAAGGACAGGTGGGTCGTCAAGGGGTAACGGATGGACGAGTCTCGCCCAGTAATTGCTGTTGCAACGGTCGCCGTCTTGATCGTCAGTGGCGCGATCGCCTACTACTGCCGGGGCGCTGGCGAGTTCGCCAACTTCTCGAGCATCTTGGGCCTCGGCGTCAGCGTGTTCGGCTTCGGCATCACGATCTGGACATTGCTACAAACGCAAGACATCGCCCGCGAGGCGCAGCGAAAGATCCAGGCAGCCGCCGATCATGCGGAGCAACTCGTCAATCGCAGCCATGAGCAGGCCCGGCGGGGTATGGATCTGATCCGCCGGGAGATTTCCCGCTCAGTCCACGACAGCCTGGCAAGCCTACTAAGGAGGCTGCTGGATTCTGCAGAGCAAGGCAATTGGCACCGCGCCCTGCTTTGTGCCGAACTGTCCCCAGGGCTGGCGGGCCGACTCGCGGAGGTCGCATGGATCTCCCCGGAGGAGTCGATACAACTTCGGGGCTGGGCCGACGACCTCCGGGATCTCGAAGGGTTCATTCGCAATAATCGAATGGCGGGCCAGGCCGGTGGGCTGGGCCGGGGGCATGGCGACCTGATCAGGCGCTTGATTGGGCGGTTGGAGGCGATGGAAGCGCGATCTCTCGGCGGCGCAATGGGGGTGGAAAATGCAACCTGATATGCAACTCATCCAATTGGTTCAACTGATGAACGAAATCTCGAACAGGGGAAAGCTCGATTGGACGAAGACGGCCGACGACAGCGGGCTTCGCGTGGTGCTGAACGGAGGGTTGGTTCGTATCAAACAATCGCGGCACTACTTGGAAGGTGACGTAGTGCCGCCTGAGAGTATTCCCGTCTACTCCATTTCCGTCCGTGATCGGAACGGAGCGGTAGTCGTCGGGGACGAGGGTGAATACACGCGCAACCAGTTCGAGGATCTAGCTCACCTTCACGATCAGGCATCGGCCAACTTTCAAGAACGGTCGATCCAGTTACTCATGGATGAGTTGAGGAGCAAGCTCGTCGAAAAATGAGGCCAGGGCGGGAAGCCCGCCCTTTCGCTCCCTCGAGTCGCCCACGACGTTTCTTCCTGGACGAATTCATGCGGGAGATCGACCTGAGTCGATCTCTTCCAGCGAGGTCGATGGGAACATTCGGATACCACAGAGCCTGGACTCCCGCAAATGGACACCCCCCCCAAATACCTCGACCCCATCACCCTCGCGAAGGTCCGCAGCCTGGAACTCCAGGCGCGGCTCATCGTCGAGGGCTACATGTCGGGCATGCACAAGAGTCCGTACCACGGCTTCTCCGTGGAGTTCGCCGAACACCGCGAGTACGTCGCCGGGGACGACCTCAAGCACCTCGACTGGAAGCTCTACAGCCGGACGGGCCGGTTCTACCTCAAGCAGTACGAGGAGGAGACGAACCTCACCCTCTGGATCCTCGTGGACTGTTCCGAGTCGATGCGCTACTCCTCCGGGGAGAAAGACGAGGACGGCAAGCCGCTACTCCGCAAGTACGACTATGCCGCGATGGCGGCGGCCTCGCTGGCGTATCTCACGATGCACCAGCAGGACGCCGTCGGCCTTGTCACCTACGACAACGCCGTCCGCCAGCTCGTTCGGCCGACGAGCCAGCCATCGCACCTCAAGCACATCGTCAGCGTCCTCGAAAAGGGGCCGGGCACGCAGCGGACGGCCCTTGCGCCGATCTTCCACGACCTCGCGGAGCGGATCACCCGCCGGGGCATCATCGTCGAAACAGTCGGACAACACGACGATGAT
>JANXSH010000793.1 GCA_025356615.1 Planctomycetia bacterium
CGGTCGCTTCCTCAAACGACGAAAATATCACCAACCCGAGTGCGGGAGCATCAAGGTAGGTTCTACCTTACTGGTCACTTCTGACAGGGCGAAAAGTGGTGCGTCGTCAATGTGTGACCCTCCCCCCGGAGCCGGTCGATCCACGACTGGTAATCCGTCCACGTCATCTGCTCCGGTGCCTCGACCGAAGTAGGGCCGGTGATGTTCACCAGATACACCCGGCCCTTCTCCAAAGGCATCTGCGGCGAAAGCTCCCGCCCCAGGAAGACCGTCTTGCCGTCGAACGCCATCAGGAGCGCCGTCGCCATCTCCCCCGGACGGACGGCCAATGGATGGGCTTCCCCCGCCATCGGTAGGCTCGTCCGCGCCGGCGAAGTTCCGGGGGATCCGGCAGGGAGAGTGACCAGTTCCTTAATGAGGATGTACCAGCAGAAGTAACAATGATTCGATGTCGCGCCCGGCAACGCGGACGGATTTTGCTCCAGGATCTCGTCGCGGAACGCCGTCAGGCCTTCGCGGAAGAGTTTGCCGACGTAGGGGTGCTCCCGCCCGTTGCGGATGACCTCCTTCGGCGTGTCGGTGTAGATGTTGCCGATGGTCAGTTGGTCGAGGTCGGAGGCGAAGCCGCAGCACGGCTTGACCTCACCCTTCGGCGTGACGATGAGGGCTTGCCCCGGCCCCTCGCAGTAGTCCTCGGCGAACCAGGTGCCGTCCCACGCGCCGGTGAACCGCTCGGCGCGCTCGACCGGGGCGAGGTGGTTCCAGTTCAGGACGATGGTGAGTTCGTCGCTGACGAGCATGAATCGGTGGAGTACGTCCGACCAGTCGATGACGCCGTCGAGTTCGCGGGCCAGGTCGCGCACGGGGTCGAGTCCCTGGTCCGGGGCGCGGCTGGCGTAGGACAGCGACACCATGTTGTCGCGCCCGAACACGCGGCGGGAGACGCGGCAGAAGAGGGCCGCCTGGGCGGTGTGCTTGCCGTGGAACTTGTCCACGCTCAGGCCGAGTTTGCCGGTGAACCCCGCGATTTGCAGCGCCTCCAGCGCGTGCGTCAGGTGTGCCTCATCGTCGAACCAGACGCCGTTCGTCTGGACCTTGTCGAAGCGCATGCCCAGAGCCGCCGCCTTGCGCGTCAGGGCGAGGACGAAGTCGAGATAGAGGAACGGCTCGCCCCCCGTGAAGCCGATGGTTGCGACGCCCTCGGCATGGGCCGCGACGAGGAAACGCTCGGCGACGGCGATGTCGAGCCGGTCGGGCCACTCGATCGGGACGCAGCAATGAGCGCAGGTGAGGTTGCACTGGTAGGTGCCGGAGAACGAGATGTAGTTCGGGCGGAACGTCTTCGTCTTCCGCTTCCGGTCGGTGCGTCCGTAGGCGTCGGGTCGGGTTCGAGTAGGCATGGCAAGATGCTCCGGCTGGGGCGAGAATGTCGATCCTGGGTGTCGGGAGGCGCTTTGGTAGATTGGACGGGCGAATCTGGTCGGGTAGGATGGGACGCGGTCGGTGTCAGGAGGCACAATGGTGATAGCGGGGTTGGTTTGTAGGCTAGAGCGCCACCGGTTGCAACCGGTGGGCTTGGTTGGGGCCGCCACTACCATGTTAGCTTCCGACCCCCCACTCGTCCTGTTTTCTTGGTATGCTGGGACTCGCTGCGCGGAAGAAGTGAGGAGTGATTCCGAAATTCTCCTTGCCGGGCGAGTGGTCCATGTGCAACAATTCTTCCTTGCGTTCGTAGCGTGCGGATCGCGCCAGTGAGTCATCGATCAGGGAGAAGCAGACAATGTCGTGGAGTTCTCGTCGGGCTATCCTCGTGTTGTCGATGCTCGGCACCCTGACAGGGGTGTCCCTGATCGGCACGGTCTATGCGCAAAAGATGCAACTCCGGCAGCCCATTAGGCCAGGCATCGGTGCCCCACCGGGCGCGCCGGGCGGGCCGGGCGGGCCTCCTGCCAAGAAGCCGTCGTATGACCTGGGCAGTCTGACGCTTCCCATGAACGAAGAGCTTGCCGAGTCCATCGAGTACGCGGCAGAGAGGATCAAGGCCAAGGATTGGGCGAAAGCCTGTGAACTCATCCAGCTCAAACTGATGGGCCGTTCGCAGGACGACTGGGCACCCGTCACGCGCTCGGCGGCGGACGGGACCAAGGTGACGGCCTACGTCAGTGTGAAGCAGGAAGGGACGCGTATGCTCGCGAACCTCCCGAAGGAGGGCATGCGGTTCTACAAGGACACCTATGGCCCCAAAGCCAAGCCAATGGTCGATCAGGCGCGTAAGAACAGCGACCCCGGTCAGATGGGCCTGGCGATGGGCCTCTATCTGTACACGGATGAGGGTGCCGAGGCGGCCATCTGGATGGGCACCCACATGCTCGACCGCACCGAATACCAGGGGGCGGCCCGCATGTTCATGCAGCTCCTCAATCGCGGCGACATCAAGGATCTCAAGGAGCGGACGCTCGTCAAGGCGGCGTATGCGTTCCACCGCGCGGGCGAACTCGACGGCAAGCAGCGCGTCTTCGACGAACTCACCCGGCGCGGCGCGGACATCAAGCTCCGCGACAAGCCCCTGACCGTCGCCGAGGTCCGCGACGCCATCGACAAGATGGTCGGCGGAGCCTCCCTACTGAGCGCCAGCGACTCGCCGATCTACCGCGGACGCCCCAGCCGCACGGCGATGTTGCCCGGAGGCACGCCGTACCTCGAGGCCGCGTGGCGACAGAAGATGTGGCACACCGACGAGGGCCACGAGCGCGTCCGGGCCGCCCAGGACGCCATCAATGCTAAGGCCATGCCCCTGCTGACCTCGTACTTCCCGATCACGGCCACGACGAGTTCCGCCGGCAATCAGGCACCGCTGCTCATCTACCGCAGTTACAACGGCATCCACGCCGTGGACATGAAGACCGGCAAGCACACCTGCGAGCAGCCGTCCGAACTCAGCATCGACGAGATCCTCGGCGCGAAGGCTCCCAAGCGGGACAGCTACAAGGTCAATGCCTACACCAACTGGCTCGGCCAGTACATCCAGCAGAACGGCCGACCGCAGGTCCTCTTCGAGAACGGCATCCTCAACACCCTCAGCACGGACAACAAATTCGTCTACGCCATCGAGGATGTCGCCATCCCGCCGCCGGCAAACATCACGCAGATGGGCGGATTCCCCGGAGGGGGTGGCCACAACTGGGGGCCGGACATCACGGCGGCCATCGGCCACAACAAACTCTACGCCTACGACCTCAGCAAGGATCTCAAGGCCGCCTGGGATCTCGGCGGCACCGAGAAGGGCGAGCTTTCCGATAGCTACTTCCTCGGCGCGCCGCTGCCGATCAACGGCCGGCTCTACGTCCTGACCGAGAAGCAGCAGGAACTCCGCCTCGCCACGTTGGACCCCGCCACGGGCAAGATCCTCGGCATCCAGTCGCTCGCCCAGACCAAGGACACCAAGCTCTCCCAGGAGCCTATCCGCCGCACCCAGGCGTGCCACCTCAGCTACGCCGAGGGCATCCTCGTCGTCCCGACCAACGCCGGGGCCATCTTCGGCGTCGATCTGTTCTCCAACAGCCTGCTGTGGG
>JANXSH010000798.1 GCA_025356615.1 Planctomycetia bacterium
GTTCCTGCTGCTCCTCCAGAGACAGATGATCCGCCGCTTCCAGAACTTCAGCGAATCGCATTTGTTGGGTCATGGGGTTATCTCACCACTGTTCAGGTAAGGCTACTCGTCATGGCAGCAAGTCTGCCCTGTTATCGAAAGGCCAACCGCCGCAAGGAATAGTCGAGGCGACATCAGCTGGTCAGCGAATGTGCATCCTGGTTCGGCCTGGCTCTCGTTCAACCCGATCCCCGGCCCCGTTACCCGGCTCGCTTCGAACCACGGGTCGCACCGTCCGCGAATGCGACCAGCACCACGCCGATGAGATAATAGCCGAGATTCACCACGGAAAAGGTCATGCCCAGAAACCACCGCACCAGGAACATGCGTTGGTTTTCGGCCGGGATGCCCGTCAGTTTGAACAACTCGACCGTCAGGCAACAACCGAACGCGACCACGGCGATGAACCACGGCGGCTTGCGGACCAGGAGCATGGCCAGGGCGAGGTAGGCGGCCACGGCATAAAGGACTTCCCCAAGAACCCTGTCCCAGAGGAACCAGCCCAAGGGATACAGCCGGGACGCGAGACCGAGGACTACCGTGACCGCCATGGCGGACATCAAACGAAGCATGGGCGTCGCATCTCCATAGGGGCCGTACTCGCCTGCCGCCCCTCGCCCGTCATCGGTCGCCCTCTTCTTGCCGAACGAGTGATTAGGCCGAACCCTAATCGGCCTAACGTGCCACGAGCCACGTTAGGCCGAAGACGACCCTACCTCGGCGTTCCGACACTCAATGCCGGAACAAGAATTCCTTCGTGTTCAGCAGCGTCCAGTGCAGGTCTTCCCACGCCTTGCGCTTGTCCACCGCCTTGTGGATGTACTCCAGCGACACCTTCGTGTCGGTCTCGTCGGGGAAGCGCGAGAGCGTCGAGAGGTACAGTTCCTCGAGGACGACCTGGTCGGTCGCCTTCTTCGCGAGGAGCTTGCCGACGCGGTTGTTCGCGGCCTTCAGCTTGTCGTTGAGGGTCGGGCCGTTGATGAGTTGGAGCGCCTGCGCCAAATTACTGTCGCTCTCGCGCTCGCACTCGCAGGCCAGTTCGCGGGCGGGTTGGCCGAACGTCTTGAGGAACGGGTGGTTGGCGTCGCCGTCGGGCAGTTGGACGGCCCGCGTGCCCATCGGCATGCCGGTGAACTTCTCCGGGATGTCGGTCGCCTGGCAGATTGCGTCGAGCAGCGGCTCGGCGCTAATGAGCTTAGTGTAGGCGTGCGAGAAATACTTCGTGTCGTCGCGGTTGAAGGCGTTGGTCTGGGCGCTCAACTGGTACGTCCGCGACTTCATGATCGTGCGGATCGTCGCCTTGAGGCTGAAGCCGTTGCCGACGAAGTCCTTGGCGAGCGCGTCGAGCAGTTCGTCGTTGGCCGAGGGGTTGCTGTCGCGGAAGTCATCGACGGGATCGACGACGCCCTTGCCCATCAGGTGGTACCAGACGCGGTTGACGGTGTTCTTCGCGAAGAACGGGTTGGCCCCGGAGGTCAGCCACTCGCCGAGGACTTCGCGGCGGTCCTTGCGCGGCGGGATGATCGGGACGATACCGCCGAGGAACTTCGGGGCCATCGTCTTGCCGGTGCGCGGCTGGGTGATGCCGCCGCTGCTCCGGTCGGCGTAGATGACCTCGCCGAGGTTCAAAGCCGTTTCGCGAGGGTCGGGCTTCTGGCGTACCTGAGCGAACCAGGCTGCCATGCTGTAATAGTCGTCCTGCGTCCAGCGCTCGAAGGGGTGGTTGTGGCACTTGGCGCACTGCATGCGGATGCCGAAGAACAGTTGCGCCGTCGTCTCGGCGAGGCTCTGCGGGTCGCGGGCGATGCGATAATAGTTGGCCGGGGGGTTGGCGAACGTGCTGCCGCTCGCCGTGATGAGTTCGCGCGTCACCTTGTCGAACCCGGCGTCCTTGCGGAGGTGGTCCTTGAGCCAGCCCTGGAAGACGTGCGTCCCCTTGACCTGGATCGTCTTGCGCGAACTGCGGAACACGTCGGACCACTTCATCGTCCAGTAGTCGGCATACTCCGGCCGGTCGAGGAGCGTATCGACGAGCTTCGTCCGCTTGGTCGTGGTCTTGTCGCTCAGGAACGCCCGCGTCTCGTTGGCCGTCGGCAAGACGCCGAGGACATCGAGGTAGGCCCGGCGGACGAATTCGGAGTCGGTGCAGAGGTCGGACGGCGTGATCGACAGCATCTTGAGCTTGGCGAAGACGTGCTTATCGACCGCGTTGACTTCGGGCGGGTTCGTCCAGACGAACCCCTTCTTCGGCTCGAGGTACGTCAGGCGGACCGTGACCAGTTCCATGAGGACCCGCGCGAGGATGGCGACCTCGCCCGAACTGCGGAACTCGACGAAGCCGTTGAGGTTCACGTCGGCGACGGAGGTGTCACTCGACGAGAAGACGGTCAGCCGGGTCACGTCGCGGACGGTGCCGTCGGAGAAGGTCGCGAGGACCGCGAGTTGTTGGAACTTCGCAGGTGCGGTCTGGACGCGCGAGCCGGGCAACACCTCGATCTTCGTGACGCTCGGCAGCTTTGCGCCGTCGTCCTGGAGCCCCTCGGCGAGCCAGGTGCGGAGGGTCTGCCAGGCGACGCCGCCGGTCGAGAAACGCTGGCCGCCCTCGTGAGGGAGTTGGCCGAGAGCCTTGAGCAGCACGAGGCTGGTGTCCGGGGTCTGGCGCTCGGTCCGACGGCCGAGGACATCGCGAGTGAGTTGCTGGAAGTCCTGGTCCGGGTCGAATCCCCGGAGGCTGAGTTTGAAGCCGCCCTTGCCGGACGGCGTGCCGTGGCAGGCCCCGGCGTTGCAGCCGCCGACGTTGAACGCGGCAATGACCTCGTTGCGGAAGCTGGCCGGCTGGGCCTTGTCGAGATCCTTGACGGTCACGGGGATCTTGGCCGACTGCGTCCCCGCCTTGACGACGAGGGTCGAGACGCCCGCCTTGCGTGGGGCGAGGAAACCGTCGGCGACCGACACCAGGTCGGCGGACTCGCAGGTGATGGCGCAGACGTGGGTGAGGTCGCGAACCGTGCCGTCGGCGTATTTGCCGGTGACGACGACCTGGGCGCGTGCCCGTGTGCCCGTCAGCGTCACCGATTCGGGCTGGACGCTCAGGCTCGTCGGCACGCCGATGAGGTCGGCTTTCGCCTTGGCGTCGGTCGGGGCGGCAGCGAAGCCGCCGGACGGAACGAGGGCGAAAACGGCCAATGCGGCGAGTCGCGGGAGTGATCGAATCATCGGGATTGCCCCCAAGCGGAGTCGGAAGGAGTCACGTCAGGCGGGAGAACCAGCATGTCGATACGAGGCGGATAGAAATCACTCTAGCAGAGTGCGCGAAAGATTGCGATGAAGAAATTTTTGACCGGCACGAATTTTGGGGTGAGGGGCAGGAGCGAACGGCCGTCCAGAAGACGAAGGAGACCGATGTACTGGTATCGCCTGGAGGTTTCCCTGGGCCGCAACGGTATCGTTGGCACCACGGTTCGGCAGGAGGAAGTCCCCGAACACTTACTGGCGGACGAACACCACCAGACGCTCGATGGCAACAAGTTGTACGTCGCAACCACTGTTGCAGAAGGATGTTGCCTCGGTGCATCGATTAACATCATGTTGGAAGGATGGGGTAGATCTCCGTAAGGCGCTGTCGTGCAGACCTTTCACGGCGTAACGCCGCAGGATCGCTACCTCCGCGCGGCGGAGGTCGGCAAGGGACTTCGTAGTGGGGGATTAGGGGAAGAAGAAGACTGGGACGGCTATCGGAAGATCGACCTCGCCATTGCGGCGTACTCGGCGGAGTCCGATTGGCTCTCCACGATATAGGTTTCCAACTCAGACAATTTTGCCTGCTCGGGCGGAGAAGTATTCACCCGACACGCCTCAGCAAGGCGTTGTCGGGCATCTTTCAGCATTCCTAGCGTGATGAGTCGGTCCCGCCGTTGCTCGACTCGGTTGGGGTGGTTGAGGCCGAAGGTGTCGATCGTGCATTTGCCCTGCTTACTCGATGGCAGAGGGCGGTAGAACTCCCTGTCGAAGGTAAGGTGATCGTCCGGGTTATCGGACGATGGATCGATGAGGAGCGGTTCCTCTCTTGCGAGATCGTCGTGGTGACAGCGTGCCCGTCGGCTTGGCCGCTGCAAGGGGAAGAGGTTCTTCTTGAACTGCTGGTTACATTTCGAGCAGGAAACGAGAAGGTTGGTCCACTCATAAGCCAGCCAGTAGTACCCCGGCCGACCGAGTGGGTCGCTCTCTTTCTGCTTGTAACCTCGCTTGGGCCGGAAGTGTTCCACGTCGCCAGACTGCTGGTGCGTGACCTTGCACTCACAGAACGCGCATTTGCCGTGCTGGGCTTCCAAGAGGGCGTCTTTGACCGTTTCATGGGCGTAGATATCCGGTTTGGGTTCGAGTCTTCCCTCGCCACGCTGACAGGCGACGGGGTCCGCATCATACAGCCGACACATCTCATCCGCATGCGCCTTCCCCTTTTTCGTGAGAACCGCCGGCGCGGCGGGCCTGTGGATGCGGATCATTTCGTCGCCTTCTCCCGCTCCTCGAGGAGTTTCAACGCCCCCTGGATGGCCCTCAACTCCTTGGCCATCGTTGCTGTCTCACCCGCAGGCAAGTCGGCGACCCGCTCATCGAGCCTCTTCAATTCCGCCTCATCGGCCCTCGTCCGCTTGGGCTTCGAGGCAAGTTCCGCCCGCCGTTTCAAATCCTGCTCGTATTCGGGCGGTCTGGCGGTCGTAAGCCCGAACAGGTCACTCGTCAGTATCTGGTCCACCCGCCAGCCGCGGATCGAGTCCACGTCGTTGTCGATGACCACATGATCGCCTTCTCGTCTCAGCACGGCGATGTTGGCGTCCTTGGCTGCCTGAACGACGAGAGGACTATGAGCCGTCGCAATGAACTGCGTGTTGGGGAAACGCTCGGTCAAGAAGCCGATCAGCGTTCGTTGCCAGGCCGGATGCAAATGCAGATCGATCTCATCCACGAGGACGATGGCAGGCTCGGCGAGTGGATTCGGACTGTCCGGGTAGCGCTCGACCATTCGGCTCGCCAGGTCCGTCACCCAGGCAATGACCGACTGGTAGCCGTACCCAAGCTCCGACAGAGGCACCCAACCATACGGCGTTCTGAACTCGACCCTCGGCGTCGGGTGGGCCGCCTCCGGGATGGTGAAGCGGATCTCCTCCACATCGGGCAAGATATCGACGAGCAGACGACGCACTTGTGCCAATCGCGCCTTTTGGGGATCCTGAATCTCGGAAAGGATGAGTGTGGAATAATGGAGCCGCAAGAGCCACTCCTCGGCGTTGCGGAGTTCGACCTTGTCGGTGAAGAGGCTACCCGCCGGGTCGTCGTCACTCTTCTCGGATAAGGACGTAGAGCCGAGTCGCCGGGAAGAGCCATAGGTGTAGAGAACGGCATCGATCGACTCATGAAAACTTACACCCACATCCTTCAACGGTTGACACAGATATGATTGCGAACCAGCTGCGTAGTAGGTTATTCCAACCGAGAAAATGGGAGCTTTAGGCGCGGACCTGGCAAGGACGTTGGCTGCGACTATGTGAGCGGTATTTATGGCTTGTTCGGCGTAGACGCGAATCAAATCTCGGTCAAAACCAAAGCCTCCTCTGAAGTTTACGGACCGAGGTATAGAAGTAACCACCTTCCCGTCTGGGAGTTTCATCTCGACATGGTGGAACCCCGCGAGTATCCGCAATAGTGTCGTCTTCCCAGTCCCGTTCTCCCCCAACAGGATCGTCCAACGGGCAGGCCGTCCTTCGCTGTCCGTGAGATTCAGCTTTTGCGCAGTCCCGAAGCATCGCATGTTCTCGACGGTCAGCGAGAGGAAATACATCCCCGTCCGCTTCGCCGGGTGTACGCCATTCGTGGTGGACTTCTTTGCCATCGTCTTCCGACCTCGTGTTGCGA
This sequence comes from Planctomycetia bacterium, assembly GCA_025356615.1. Classification (GTDB taxonomy): domain Bacteria; phylum Planctomycetota; class Planctomycetia; order Gemmatales; family Gemmataceae; genus JANXSH01. The sequence goes on from JANXSH010000798.1 coordinate 5,953, forward strand.
AACTATGCCTGATTCCCGTCGCCCGCATACCCGCGTCGGCAAGTGTCGGGAACTCCTTCGAGTCGATCTCCGGTTCCCTGTGGGAGCGATACGAATGTACCGGGGTAACGGCTCAGCGTGCCCGCTCGTAGATGTGTCTCGTGAGGAGCAATCCGCCGGGCAGCCCGACGGACGGGTCGAAGGATTTCGGCCTGTCCGCGTCAGAGATGTGGCAGAAGGCGTAGGTCAGGGTGTCGCCCTCTACCTTGACGATGCCGCGAACCCACTCTGCTCGTTCGCCCGCGTCGGAGACGAGTTGGATGTCGAATGTCGCGGGCGTCTGGTCCGGGTCGAGTTTCATCCTCCACTCCAAGTCCACCAGCCCTTTCCGGCGGTGGAATACCCACCTGTCTTTGGTGATTACCAGGACATCGCCATCGCCCCCCCAGCGCCCGATCATCTCGCGGAGGAGACCCGTAGGGGGCCGCTCTCTGTACACCGGCGCGGGGGCGAACCCCAGGCAGGCGGCGAGGAGGGCGGCGGCTATCGTTCTGGGAAGCATGGTCGGACTCCTCGTCTGGGTTCCACGCGCGTAGTCTATCCGATCGCCGGGCGACGGGGCAAGGCTGCACCAATGTCGAAGAGTTTCCTTCTGCCTTTGCATTCCACCCCGCCTCTCCTCATAATACGTCCAGCCCCCACGAACGAGGAGAGCCGCCCCGATGTCCGACCAACCCGCAGCGAACGAGAGTATCGACCGACCGGCGTGCTTCTATCTCGGGCGCGAGTACGACCTGGCCACGAAGGCCGTCTTGCCCGACAAGAACATCATGTACGAGGCGCGCAACCTCACGACGCACGGCGTCATCGTCGGGATGACGGGGTCCGGCAAGACCGGCCTGTCGATCGCGCTCTTGGAGGAGGCCGCCATCGACGGCATCCCCGCCGTCATCATCGACCCCAAGGGCGACCTGACGAACCTCCTGTTGCAGTTCCCCGATCTGAAGCCGAGCGACTTCGCCGAGTGGCTCAACGCCGACGACGCGCGCGCGCGCAACCTCAGCGTGGACGACTACGCCAAGCAACTCTCCGAGCGCTGGAAGAAGGGACTCATCGAGTCCGGCCAGCAACCCGAGCGCGTCCGCGAGGTGTCGCAGCACACCGACTTCCGCCTCTACACGCCCGGTAGCGAGTCTGGCCTGTCGCTCTCCATCCTGCGAACCTTCAGCGCGCCGAAGGGCAAGCTCTCGCTCGAGGATATGACGCAGAAGGTCAGCGCGACGGCGACGGCGCTGCTCGGCCTCAGCGGCATCTCGGCCGACCCGGTGCAGTCGCGCGAACACGTCCTCATCACGCACCTGATCCACCACGCCTGGGAGCAGGGGCGCGACCTCGACCTCACGGGGCTGATCGGCGAGATCCAGAAGCCGTCGATCAGTGCGATCGGCGCGTACAACCTCGAGACGTTCTTCCCGGCCAGGGAGCGCATGAAGTTCGCAGGCCAACTCAACAACATGCTCGCCTCGCCCGTCTTCGCGACCTGGTCGCGCGGCGAGCCGCTCGACCTCGCCTCCATGCTCTACCGCAACGGCAGGCCGCAACACCTCATCTTCTACCTGGCGCACCTCGACGACAACCAGCGCATGTTCTTCACGACGCTCCTGCTCGAGGAGATGCTCGCCTGGACCCGCCGGCAGTCGGGCACCTCGAGTCTGCGCGCGCTACTCTACTTCGACGAGGTGTTCGGCTACCTGCCGCCCCACCCGGCCAACCCGCCGAGCAAGCAGCCGCTCTTGACGCTGCTCAAGCAGGGGCGTGCCTTCGGCGTCGGCGTGCTCCTGGCGACCCAGAATCCGGTCGATCTCGACTACAAGGCCCTGTCGAACGCGGGCACCTGGTTCGTCGGCAAGCTCCAGACCGAGCGCGACAAGGCGCGCCTCCTCGACGGCCTCGAGAGCGTGGCGGCGGAACACGGCACCCTGACG
>JANXSH010000839.1 GCA_025356615.1 Planctomycetia bacterium
TTCGCCATCCAGCCGCGCAGTCCGCCGAGGTCGCGCACGCCCATCATCCACGCCGTCGGCCCGTAGGTCGCGAGGATCAAGACCCCCATCGCGACGGTCGCCCGGACGACGAACCACACGCGCGCCCGATCGTAGCCATACACGATGGCGGGGGCCAGCAGCACGCCCGGCACGACGAGGACGGAGGGGAACCAGATCGTGATCGCGCCAGCCATCGCGAAGCCGGAGCCGATCGCCGCGAGCCACGCCCCGCGCGACGACTCGGGCCGCAACAGCGCCAGGTACAACGCGAGCAGCGTGCAGGCTAGGCCGGGAACGTAGGAACTGCCCGTCAGGGTGAAGTTCAGCATCGCCTGCGCGAACAGCATCGCGACACTCACCGCCGCCGCCGTCCACGGTCGGACGCCGACGAGGCCCAGCGTCGCGCGGAGGAGTAGGACGCTCGCGACGCCAGCGAGGGCATCGAGGCCGAGGAAGGTCCACAAGACACCCTCGCGACCGAGGCCCAGCGCCAGCGAGCCGATCGGCACCCAGACGAGATGGCCGAAGTCCCACGATTGGTAGTCGAACTCGAAGGTGTTATTGACGTAATCGACCGTGTCGCCCATGAATCGCGCCTGCATCGACAGCAGCACCGCGACGGCGACGGCGAGCGGTACGAGGTAAGAGGCCAGGACAGGACGGGGGGCTTCCGCAGTGGACATCGCTCACCTGTGAGAAGAGAATGCGTCCGTCGCACCCCAGAAGGTGCCCTCTCGACGCCCGATGAGTATACCATGTAAAGGAATGCCCGATCGAGGTTGACCCCGCGCCGCGTTCGCGGTTGTAATCGTAGACGAGACACGCCCGACCATCAGGACGACACCCGCGATGAAGATCATCCTTGCCAACCCGCGCGGCTTCTGTGCCGGCGTCCACATGGCCATCGACAGCCTCGACAAGGCCCTCGACCTGTTCGGGCCGCCGATCTACGTCTACCACGAGATCGTCCACAATCGCCCCGTCGTCGATCGGTTCCGAAATCTCGGCGTCGTCTTCGTCGATCACATCGACGAGATCCCCGACGGGGCCACGGTCCTGTACAGCGCCCACGGCGTTGCCCCGGCCATCCGGTCGGCCAGCCGGAAACGCAACCTCCGCGCCATCGACGCCACCTGCCCGCTCGTCACCAAAGTTCACATGGAAGCCGTCCGCTTTGCGCGCGACGGCTACACCATCGTCCTGATCGGCCACGACGGCCACGACGAAGTGATCGGCACGATGGGCGAAGCACCGGAGAGCATAATCCTCGTCGAAGACAGCGCCCACGCGGAGGTGGTCGAAATCCCCGCAACCAACAAACTCGCCTACCTCACGCAGACGACGCTCTCCGTGGACGACGCCGAGCGCATCATCGCCGTGCTTCGTCGGCGGTTCCCGCAGATCGTCGGCCCGGCCAAGGAAGACATCTGCTACGCCACGCAGAACCGCCAGGAGGCGGTCCGTGACCTCGTCCCCGAGGCGGACATCGTCATCGTCTTGGGCAGCCAGAACAGTTCCAACAGCCTGCGTCTGGCCGAGATGGCCAAGGCGGCGGGCCGCAAGGCGTTCCTCGTCGATCGCGTCGATGAGATCCCCGAAGGCACCTTCCGGGGGGACGAAACCGTACTCATCACCGCCGGGGCGAGCGCGCCGGAGGAGAGGGTGCAGGAGTGCGTCGAGCGCCTGAAGGCCCGCTTCGCGGCGAGCGTCGAGTCCCGCACCGTCCGCGAAGAACACGTCAACTTCCCCCTGCCGCGCGAACTTCGTCTGATATCCGCGTCGTAGGGTGTGAGCGCTGGCGTGCCTTCGCTCCTCCGGAGGCACTCAGCCGACCCCCTCGAGCGCCTCGCGCATCGCCCGCACCAGCTCTCCGCCCGACGCCTCCGTGAACGGAAACTGCCCCTTGAAGCGCGGCGACTGATACGCCGCGTAGCTCTTTCGCTCCACGTCGTGGGCGTCCGGCATGTAGCCGATCGAGTCGTTCGCGAAGGTCGCGACGAGCAGTTCCCGGCCCCAGAGACGACGTAAGTCTAGCGCGAGGCTGGAGAAGAACTCGGAGCCGTTGGCGACGAGGTACGCATCGCCGACGCGCAGCGCCTGCACCTCGGCGGTCAGCGTCTCGGGGCGCGTGTCGAGGTCGGCGAGCGTCTCGTTGGCCCACTCCAGGCCGAAGCGAGATATCGCCTGCACCGCCTTCTCGACGCTCCCGCCGTATCGAAGTGGCAAGCGCGGCGGGTCGTTGACGATCACCTTCGCGAAACCGTCGAGCCAGCCGCTCGTCGAGCCGGTCCGCGTGCGGTACTCGCACTCCTCGTAGACCGCCGACACCTCGTCGCGCCGCCAGCGCCGGGTCGGCAAGATCGCCTCCCGCCGGACCGCCTTCACGGGAGTCGATGCGACGGGCCGCGCCGACGCATAGACCCCCAACGCAGCCCCAGCGACGGCACGGCCCGGCTCGTGGCAACGTGCGGGGTCGTGGTAGGCCAGGTCGAAGTTCACATCGCCGCACGCCCCTTGGAGGTACAGCGCGGTGACACCCGGCAGCGCCGCCTCGATCAGGTCCGTCACTTGTCCGGGCACGTCGCGGCTGAGGTCGGTCGGCCCCAAGGCCATCTGCGCCGTCGGATGACCCTGGAAGTTGACGACGGCGGCGATCGGCCCACCGCGCTCGTCGTCGATGCGCCAGACGCCGAGCGTCGTGTCCACCGCGCCGCCGGGCCGAGTGCGATTGTACGTCCAGCCGGATAGCGCGGCGTGCCCGATCCGCAACGTCGCCTTCCTGCGCGCGTGATACGCCGTGATGACCGCCGTCGCCGTCTGACGGGCCGCCCAGCCGACATACGCCGCGTCCGGCTCCCCCG
>JANXSH010000874.1 GCA_025356615.1 Planctomycetia bacterium
CCTCCCCTTTAGGGGACGGGGTTGGGGGGTGGGGTCAGCCTTACACCGACTCAACCCGACTCGACGACCTGTGTAGATACCAATGCCTCGAGGGCCGGGCATCTCACATCGTGTCATTGTCCACCACGTCGAGTGTACTCCCTCCCCAAACCACCTCACCCGTATCATGTGCGCCGACCGCTCCGTGGCCGCAAAAACCTCATTCCTCGTCCATTTTCTTCTTCGGATCACGGAACGCGAACGTTCCCATGTCCTTCGTCTCGCCAGGCTTCAGCGTCGCACGTTTCGATTCGGCCCCCCCGGAGCGGAACCCCGGCAGGCTGACGAACAGGTCGAACTCCACCTCCGGGAACATCCGCTCGAAGGTGAACTTGCCGTCCGCGTCGGTGGTCGTCGTGTGCGAATCACGGAACAGCTTCTGCTTGAGCAGGTCGTTCGCCTTGTACTCCGTCATTTGCAACGTCACCTGGGCGTCCCGCACCGGCTTGCCGGTGTGATCGACCACCCGTCCCGTTACTGTGCCGCAGCGCTGCAACTTGACGGTGATCGGGCCTTTCTCGTCCCCCTTCACCTTCAGTTCCGCGCACAGTTTCCGCTCCCGGTGCAGCAGGTAGAGTTGCACCGGCCGGCCCTTCACGTTCAGTCCGCCCACCGGGATCTTCGCCGTCGGGAAGGTCGGCATCCGCTGACCATAGGGTCCGTGGCCGACCAGCGTGACTCCCTCGAGGGGCTTGCCATCGGGATCAATGACGTTCAGCGTCACGGTCGATCCGGGGTCGAACTCGATCTTCACCGCGACCGACTTGGTCTTGGCATCCGGGTTGATGATGGCGTACCCGTTCTCCCAGCGGAGCGGCCACATCAGTCGGAAAGTGTCGAAGGACTCCTCGTCGTCGCGATCCTGCGGGCCGACTTTTCTCCCTCTCACATCGGTCTCTTTCTTCCGCAGGTATTTCCGGTCGCCCTCCTTCACCAGCGTCGGGGTGAACACGGCAGTCGAGTCCGACTGATCCGACCGCGCCAGGATCAACCCCGGCCCTCGCGGGATGCGAAGCGTAAATCGGCCGTCCGCGCCGGTCTCCGCATGAGTGCCGGTCGGGCGAGTGCCGTTGGAGTGCTCGAAGTACAGTTTCCCGCCGGCGAGCAGCTTCTCCTCTTCGGTGAGGTTGCCGTTGAGCGGCATCCAGAACGCCTCGCCCTTCACCGGCTTGCCGGTCGCCTTGTTGACCAGTCGGCCTTCGACCACTACGGCCGATTGCAGTTTCACGTCCGCCACCGCAGGCTTGTACCCCTCGGTGTCCGTCACCTCCACGATGCGGTCGAGGTAGGGTGCCGCGTCGCCGCCCATCAGGTGTAGGAACCGCTTCTTCGCTTTCACCAGACCGCCGAGCCGGAACTTCCCGTCCGCGTCCGTCACCGTCTCGACTTTGTCGTGCCACGGGTTGCTCGAGAACGAACGCTCCAGGTTACTCGTGGTGCCAGCGACCTTCACCCCGGCGACCGGCTTCCCGCTGGTCGCGTCCGTCACGGTTCCGGTGATGACGTGTTCCGGCCGGGCGGGGTGGGTGAACTCCGGGCCGTACACGGCGGGCTTGGAAGTGCGGCCGAAGTTGTTCCTTTTCTTCTCGGCGTCGGTCGGCGGCTTCATCCGCTTGGCGAACTCCGGGTCGGCGAACACCGTCACTCGCGCCGCCTCGATCCCGTCGGCCTGGAACCGGAGGTGGACGACGTGATTCCGCCCCACCGTGTTCAGTGCGAAGCGACCATCCTTGTCGGTGGTCACACCCGCCGGGGCACCCGTCACGCTCCCGTCGAGCCACCGGGAGAACGCCGACCCCACCCATTCCGGGTTCGCCCGATACGCATTGTACGCCGCCGTGAGGTTGTCGTTGTCGGCGGCGGCCACGTCCTCGATCCGCACCTTCGCCCCGGCGATCGGCTTGCCTTGCAGGTCGGTCAACCGTCCCTCGAGCGGGTACGGCTTGGTCATCTTCAGCGTCAACTCGCGTCCACGGGAAGCGGATCCACCCCACGCCACCCCGATGCCGTCCGCGATGGCGGTGAACGAACTGCTTGGCATCACCTCGGCCTCGAACCGCCCCTCCGCGTCCGTCTTGCCGAGCACCTTTTCGGCGTAGGAGCCGGTTCGGCCTCGGATCACGCGACGGATCGTCGCTCCTGCCAACGGCTTCCCGTCCGCGTCGAGGACGAGGATCATTACCTTCTCAGGGGCGGGTGGGACGACATGCCTTGTCGCCGGTTTTTCGGCGTGGACGACGACGGGCTTCGCTTCGCCCTTCTTCGTCGGGGCCGCGACTTCCCCGATTTGGCTCCAGACGCTGCCGACACCTAGCATCGCGACCAGCGTGGCTAGCCCGAGTACGACCTTGGTCGATATTCCGTTCACGATGACCCCCTGTGCGAGTGCGGCCACGGCGGGAGACGGCGATCCGCCCACCGCAGCCAAGATGGATACGAGCAACTTCGGCGAGGACGCTCCCGCCGTGGAGGTGGCCGCGACGGCCAGGAGTGCGGCACCGAACTCGACGCCCCGTTTGAGCAAGGCGTCGCCGAGTTTCTTCCGCCCGCGGTCGAGCTGACTCTTCAGCGTCGCGGGCGGAACCCCGAGTCGGGTCGCGGCCGCGTCGCGCGTCAGCCCTTCGAGGTAACACAATACCAACGGTTCGCGGTAGATCGCGGGCAGTCGGTCCAGTTCCTCGTCCAGGGTCGAGAACGCTTCGCGTCCGGTCATCTGGTCGAGGGGGGATGCCGTCGTCGGGGGGACCGTGAGCGATTCCCGCTGCCTCCGGCGACTCGCCGTGCGGTTCGCCTTCGACGCGATGCGCCGGGCGGTCGTATAGAGCCAGTTGGCGATCGACTCTTGCCACCGCCCGCTCTCGGCCTTCCTCGCCAGCACCACGAACGTCGCTTGACCCGCGTCTTCGGCGTCTTGGACGTTGCGCAGCACCCGCCGACACACGCCGAGTACCATCCCGTTGTGACGATTCACCAGCTTGGCGAACGCCTTCTCGTCGCCCCCGACGAACCGGGCGAGCAGCTCCCGGTCCGTCGGCTCGGCTGCGACCGCCGACCGAATCGCGCAAATGATCCCGTCGCCCGCACGTTTCGCCATGACCGTTTCTCCGGGCGTCTCGTCTCCTCCATAGAAGTCATCCCCGGCGGGCGGAAAAAGGACGCAGCGACAGGAGGGATTTGTGAGATGTCTGGATCGAGCGGCGGTGGGCGCGTTACAACAGCGGCACCCTCCGCTCCATCTGGCCACGCAACTCCGCGAAGTATTCCTTCACCTCCGCTGGCTTCGCGCTGCCGCACGACCCGGTGCTGCACCCCCCTCCGGTGCTGCACCCACCCGTACTACATCCGCCACCACTGCCGCAGTCGCCGCAACCGCCAGCCGGTTCGACCACCGTTCGCGTCAGGTCGTGCAAAGTCAGCACCAGGCCCGACTCTTGTTCGAGCGAGCGACGGACCGCCGAGAGGTCGGTCCCCGGCGGGCAGACGTGCAGGAGGGCCGCGTGCCCCCCGTCGAGGAATATCTCGGCGTCGAGGAATTCGACGCCCGCCTTCAGGGCGTTACCGCGCGTGAGCAGGTCGCGCGCTCGCGCCGACAGGCGGGCGTGGCGTGCCTCGTCGTCCGGCCCTGCGGCGCGGAGGAGTTCGCCGCCGAAGCCGGGACCGCCCTTCCCGGCGGGGCGGACGATCTCGCCCATCTGCGCGCCGTGGGGGCCGCGAACGACGACACGGCAACCGCGTCCCAGAGTCAGAGGCTCCGTGGCTCGAAACCGACCGATATCGCCCAGCAAGCCGTGGCGAACGAGGTATTCCCGGTGGTCCATGACGATCACGCCAAGGGTAGCGACGAGCCGACCGTCGTAGGCTCTTCCAGTCCCAGGAACTCGAGCATGTAGCGGTCGTACTGCGTCTGGTGGTCTTCGCGACTCAGGTCGAGGCGAAGCTCGTTGATGACCTTGATGCTGGAGTCGCGGAGCCAGATGCCCCAGCAGTCGGCGCAGATATTCTCCTGAATCTTGCGACCGAGTTCGTCTTTGAACGGCGGCGCGGGCAACGGTCTGGCCCGGCTGCCGAGCATGCAGGTGGGCCGCTGGCAGTGGAAGCCTCCCTCACCGCCGACGGGCGCTGCGGCCTGGCCGCGCTTGGCGGGGGCTTCCTGGCCTAGTTGGACCAGGAGACGTGACATCTCGTCGCGCGGCATGTTGTCGCCGCGCTCGTCGGCGACGGCGAAGCCGGACTTCAGCGTCTCGATCGCGGCGGCTTTCTGGTCGAGGGCGATCTGGCTCTGCGCGAGGAGTTGGTAGACCTTCGAGAAGAAGGGGCTAAGCTCGAGCGTCTTGCGGAAATAGGTGATCGCCTCGTCGTGCTGCTTCTCTTCCATGAGGAGGCTGCCGAGGCGGTAGTTCGCCAGCTCGTCGTCGGGGCACTCGGTCGCCATCTTGCGGAATTGGGCGATCCGCTCCTCGTTAGCACTCATCGGGGTTGATTCTCGTTCAGTTGTCAGGAATAGTTGTCGGTTGTCAGTTGTCAGGAATAGTTATCAGTTGTCAGGAATAGTTGTCAGGGAACGATCCTGAGAGAGACGGCATCGCCTCGACCTCTGGTCCTCTCCACTGAGAGGCTGTGAATTATTAGATGTTTGTACAGTAAACAGGTTCAGAATTCGACGTAAGTCATTAAATTTCGACCCATTTTTGACGGGCTACAGTGTACAAATGACTAATTATTCACAGCCTCTGAGAACCGACAACTGACAACTGACAACTATTCCTGACAACTCCGATTCAGTCCGCCTTGCCGAGAACGGTCAGGTTCAAAGTCTGTTCGACCGACTCGTTGCTGATGTTACACTTTGCCTTGATGACGATCTTGTACTTGCCGAGCTTGTTGAGCTCGAGAGCGCGGGGAATGAAGTCCATGACGCCCGGCGTCGGCGTCGCCTTCAGGTCGGTCTTGATGTCGCCCTTGAACGCCTTCGCGACCGTCGGCTTGCCGGCGTCGTCGAGGATCGTCATCTCGAAACTGACGTGCGGCAACTTGTCTTTGCCGAGCTTGAAGCCGACCAGTGGGCTGTGGACGTAGATGCGCTGCCCTACGACGGCGATAGGCGGCACCGCGTCGCGGCTCGGGGCAGATAGGTGTACCTGAATGAAGCCGAGCTTTGGCTGCAGCACCTCGAAGGTCTTCTCGAGAACTTTCTCCGTCTTGCCCAGCCGGTCCTTGATGGTGATCTTGAACGTGTACTCGCCAGGGTCGCTGTCCGTCCCGATCGTCGTCATGGCGTACGAGGGTAGCGTCGTGCCGCCGAGACTCAACTCGCCCTCGAGATCCTGGGAGTCGCGCTTGAATTCGGGCTTTTTCTTGCCCTTCTTCGTCAACTCCATGCCCATCGAGTACAGCACCGTGCCGTTATCCTTGACCTTCAGGCCTTCGATGTCGAAGTGTACGACGAAGATATCGCCGGGCAGGAGCTTATCGTCCTTGCGCGTCTCGCCCATGATGCCATACGTCGAGCGGGCGTTCTTCAGTTCGATTCCCTGAGCAGGAGCAAGGGTCATCACAGTCGTCAAGGCCACGGCGGTCCACATGAGTCGATATCCTCCCTATCAACAGGTTCGATAGTTCGCGAATAACCAGTATTGGTTATTGTGCAAATCCATCGGCCCTCCTGCTAGAGCAAAATGCAACACGCGCGACGCTTCTTCTCTAGAGAAGCCTCGCGCGTGCAGGATCGATTCGGCTCTGTTCGCGACCTCATGCCGAGGGGCGGGTGCATTTGAACGCCCCGAGAACTTGGAGGAGATCCTGCGTGATGACGACCTCGTCGTCGAGGAAGTCCTGGAGCCACAAGTAGTTATTGCGATGGGCCAGGGCCACGAGCGGCAGTAGGTCCGCGAGCCGAACGCTCACGGTCGCCGGTTGAATTTGGGGATCATCCTCCGCAAGGGACGAATACACGCGCAAGAATCCGGCCATCTCCTGCCTCCTCCTGACCTGTGGCGTCCGTTCATGGAAAGCTGTTAAATGTATCGGCCGGAAGCATGAGCCGACTTCGATAATTCCCTCGCATCCTGGGGAAGGAACCACCTGCCCAATCGGCGCATTCGGCGTAGGATGAACAGGGAGACCTCTTTCGGAGATGCCGACCATGTCGATGACCTTCGCCGTGCTGGGTGACGGAGCCTGGGGGACGGCCATCGCCCTGCTCCTCGCGCAAAATGCCATGCACCGGGTTCGCCTCTGGAGCGCGCGATCGGAGAACGGCCTGCTCCTCGAGCAACACCGCGAGAACGTCCACCTCTTGCCCGGCGTCCCCATACCCCCGGCGGTCGAGCTGACCCGAGACATCCGCCGGGCCGTCGCCGGGGCCGACGTGTGG
>JANXSH010000900.1 GCA_025356615.1 Planctomycetia bacterium
TCGTCTGGGATATCGCGGCAGGCAAACAGGTCGCCGCGTTGCCCGGTACGCAGTTCGGCTCCGTCGCCCTCAGCAAGGACGGTAAGACGCTGGCCGTCGCGGGCCGCTGGCACGTCGCGTTGTACGACGTGCCCTCCCAGAAGAGGGAGCGGATCCTGCCTGCGGGCCACGGAACTTGCTTCACGCTGGCCTTCAGCCCGGATGGCAAACGCCTGGCGAGTGCCTTCACCACCGGCATCGTCCACGTTTGGGACACCACCACCTGGAATGCTCAACACCTGGAACGAGGGCATCTCCACTACGTCCGGGCGCTGGCGATCAGTCCCGATGGCGGCACGCTCCTTTCGGCGGGCGACGACGACACCTTGCGCCGCTGGGATCTCGCCCGGCCCAAGGCGAACGAGATCCTCCACCGATTCGAGGCGGAGGACGTATACCAAGGCCCCACACCGCAAGGGTGCGCGAGCCTCGCCTACAGCCCCGATGGCCGGAGTTTTGCCCTGGTCGTGAGGGGTGATGGATATTCCGGCGGGCCTCCGGTGATGTCCGTCTCGGACGCGGCCACAGCCAAGAAACGCTGGTCCTTGCCCCTGTGCCCGAACAGCATCGCCTTCAGCCCGGACGGCAAGACGCTCGCGGGACAGTGCGCGGATGGCGGCGTCCGTCTTTGGGACGCCGAACGGGGCCGAGAAATGCACAACTTCGGTTCCCTGGGAACGTCCAGCGGCCTGGCCTTCAGTAGAGACGGCAAGCTCTTGGCCGTGGCGAGTCAGGATAAAGAGGGTGTTGTCAAAGTATGGAACGTGGCCAGCGGGGCCGAGGTCCACTCCTGGAAGGACACATCCATGACTGCGGTCGCCTTCCGACCGGACGGCCAGCTCCTGGTTACCGGCCACGGCGATGGTACGATCGGCCTTTGGGATCTGGCTACGGGAAAAAAGGAACGCACGTTGAAGGGACACTCCGCCACGGTTCAATCGTTGAAGTTCACCCCCGACGGCAAGACGCTGGTTTCCTCCGGCCACGATGGGACGGTCCGCTTGTGGAATCCCGAGGTCGAACGGGCCAAACAAATCATCGCGATCGGACCGGCGAAACAGCGATTGGTGATGGACCTCGATCCCTCGGGGAAATACATGCTCGTCGCCGGACACAGTCCGGTGATCTTCGTGCTTCGGATGCCGGAGGGAGACAAGGCGAAGACGAGTCTCGACCCCGACCGCAAGGCTGCCGAGTATGTGCTGTCCATCGGCGGCGTGGTTCGCGTGAACGACGAGGTGGACGACATCAAGGCCGTCGCCGACCTGCCGCCCGAGGCGTTCCGGCTGACGTATGTCGATCTGCGCGGCAATCCGAAGGTGCGCAACGCGGGTCTTGCCGCCTTCAAGGGATGCACGAGCCTGACGGGAATCACGCTGCACGCCACGCAGGTGAAAGACGTGGGGCTGGCCCACTTCGAGGACTGCAAGAACTTGAAGATCCTTGACCTAGGCAACACGAACGTGAGCGATACGGGTCTGGCCCACTTGAAAAACTGCCAGAAGCTGACGAGCCTCCACTTGGGGGGCACCCAAGTGAGTAATGAGGGCCTGGCCAACTTCAAAGACTGCAAAAACCTGACGGCCATAATCCTGCACGGCACGAAGGTAAGTAATACAGGCGTGGCTCATTTCAAGGATTGCAAGAGTTTAACGGAACTGGTTCTAAACGGGACGCAGGTCAGCGACGAGGGTCTGGCCTACTTCAAGGACTGCAAGAACCTGGTGGTGCTTCAACTGGAAGCAACACAAGTGACCGACAAGGGGATGATCTACGTCATGGACTGCAAGAAACTGATATCCCTCAACCTATCCCACACGAAGGTGTCCGACGTAGGGCTAGACAATTTCAAAAACTGCAAGAAACTGATTAAGCTCAGCCTGGCTAACACGCAAATGTCCGACAAGGGTTTAGCCTGCTTCCACAGATGCGAGGATATGAAGGACGTGTACCAAAGGGACTCGAAAATCACGAAAGCAGGGGTGGACGAGTTCAGGAAGCGGTTCCCGAAGTGCAATATCGACATCCAGCCAAGTCAAAAGTGAGTGCAGGCCTCTCTGTTAGACACGCCCCGCCTCACGCGAACCGCTTCAATTCCTCCCTGAATGCCATCGCATCCGGGTAGTGGTCCTCCAGGCGAAGTACCGGGTTCTCGAGCGTTTGCGCGAGGAGGCGGGAGAATTGTTGGATTGATCGACGTTTTCGCGTAATATCGGGGGTAGAACAACGCTTTCGGATTGGAGCGCTGTGAAGCTGGTGTCAGGCCGACCCCACCCCCCAGCCCCCTCCCCTAAAAGGGAGGGGGAGCAATACCGGCCAATGGTTGACGTGACGCCAAAAGACCTGCCTCCTGCTCCCCCTCCCCTTTAGGGGAGG
>JANXSH010000902.1 GCA_025356615.1 Planctomycetia bacterium
CCTCCCCTAAAAGGGAGGGGGAGCCGGAGGCATGTCTGACGGCTTCACGTCTCCCTCTGATCCGGTCTGGCTCCCCCTCCCTTTTAGGGGAGGGGGCGGGGGGGTGGGGTCTAACCAGCGCCGTCCCGTGATCCTTGAAACTACAGGTGAGCGACGGGCGTTCAGGAAAAGAATCCGTCGCTCACGCTTCCGGCTCGTCTGAATCTTCCTACAATATCTCCCTGCGTGCCCCCTTACCTCCTCGACCCTCTTTGCCGGACTCACCATGAGCTTTCTCCACCTCTGGATGCTCTGGTTTCTGCCCCTCGCTGCCATCCCGATCGTCCTGCACCTGCTGACGCTCCATCGCCTGCGCACGGTCGAGTTGCCGACGTTCCGGTTCCTCTTCGATAGCTACATCCAGCAGCGCCGGCGCATGCGCTTCCTCGAGGCGCTGCTCGCCATGCTGCGCGTGCTGTTCCTGGCCTTCCTCGTCTTCCTCGTCTGTCGCCCCGTCGTCAAGCACTGGGACCAACTCTTCGGCGGCGGCACGGGGGCGGGCGGCCGCGAGGTCATCCTCCTCGTCGATTGCTCCGCGAGCATGAACTCCAGGTCCGCCGGCGTCTCGTCCATCGACCGCGCCAAGACGACGGCCCTCTCGATCATCGACCGCCTTCGCCCCGCCGACCAGGTCACGCTGATTCGCGTCGGCGCTCGGCCCGAAGAGATCCTCAGTCGCTTCAACACCGACACGGAAGGCATCAAGAACCGAATCGACGCGCTCGAGCCTGGCTCGTCGCGGGCCAACTTGTTCGCGGCCCTGCTGCAACTGTTCGGCCCCGAGGCGTCGCGCCGGGTCAACCCGGCGGTCTACGTCTTCACCGACTGCCAGGCGAACTCGTGGAAGGAGGCCAAGAACCAGGGTCTCGACAAGCTCATCCCCTCGGGCACCTCGTTCACCGTGGTGAACGTCGGGCCGACCGCCGTGGGCGACAACCTAGCCGTCGTCGGCGACGCCCCGCGCCGGAACCGCGCCGTCGTCGGACTGCCGTTCGTCCTCACGCCGCGCGTCGTGAATCACGGCCAGGCCGATGCCGAGGTGACGCTCGGCGTACTCATCGACGAGAAGGAGGTCGCCCGGAGGCAGGTCACCGTCAAGCCCGGCGAGGCGCTCACGCGGAACTTCACCTACACCCCGCCGGAACCGGGCCTCAAACGCGGGCGGTTCACGATCGCGACGAAGGTGCCCGACCTCTTCCCCGACGACGATCAGTTCCTGTTCACGCTGAACGTCCAGCCGAAGCTCAAGGTCGTCGTCCTCAACGGCAACCCCTCCGACGACAGCTCCCTCGATGAGGCGACTTTCCTCTCCGCCGCCCTCAGCGCCAAGGCCGAGCCGCCCAGCGACGACAAGAAGTCCCTCATGCCAGGGTCGAAGGACATCACTAAAGCGCTCGACGTGCGCAAGATCCCGCAAGTCGCCCTCGCCGCCGACACCCTGCGCGACGCCAGTGTCGTCGTCCTCGCCAACTGCGGCACGCTGACGGCGGTGCAGTTCGGCTACCTGCGGGCCTTCGTCCGCGAGGGCGGCGGTCTGCTGATCTTCCCCGGCGACAAGGTCGATCCTGCGGTCTACTCGACGAGCTTCTTCCCCGTCCCCGGCCCCCAGGGCGAGAACCTGACCGCCGCGACGATGAAGCCCGCCGTCGGCGACCGGGACAAGCTCGAAACCCACATCGGGCTGGACTTCGATTTCAGCCATCCTGCCCTCGCGGTGTTCGACCCGAAGGTGTCGTTCCGCACGGCGCTGGTCAAGCGACACTTCGTCCTCGAGGTGCCCAAGGGCAAGGCCAACGCTTGGCCGATCGCCTACTTCCAGGGGACCAAGATCCCCGCCATCGTCGAGAGCAAACTCGGCGACGGCACCGTCATCCTCTCGTCCTTCCCCGCCCATCGGCTCTGGGGCGACCTGCCCCTCAAACCCGACTTCGTCCCACTCATGTTGCGCCTCGTATCCTACGCCGAGCATCGCCCCGAGGCGGAGGTAAACCCCGTCGTCATCGCCGACGGCACCGCCGAGGTCGCCGTCAGCGCGGCCTGGGAGCCGGCGGAGGCGTCCGTGAAAGATCCCTCCGGTGCCCTGCTGCCGCTGACCCTCGAGCGCTCCGGGGCGCGGCTGTTCGGCGCGTTCGAGCAGACCTCCCGGCGCGGGTACTACACCGTGGACATCCGCAGCAGCCGGACGAACCTGCTCAAGGCGGCCTCACTCGCGTTCGCCGTCAACCTGTCGCCGGAGGAGTCGGACTTCACTCTGCTGAAGGAACCGGACATCCGCAAACTCCTGCCAACGGGCGTCAAGTTGAGCTTCATCGACGCCTCGGCCCAGGCCCAAGAGTTGCACGGCAACATCGGCAAGGAACAAGAGTTGTGGCCGTTCCTCATCTGGCTGCTCTTCTTCGTGATCGGCGTCGAGTTCCTGCTCTCGACGATCTCGGGCCACAAGCGACCCGAGGAGGAAGCCCCGAGCGTCGGCGAGCGCGTGATGTCCGCCGGCACCGGGGCGTGGGTCGGCAAGATGACGGGCGCTCCGGGCAAGGAGTAGTAAGGCGAATCAGCCACCGATGAACACAGACGCTCGAGGTTCGCTCAACAGTGGGGGCGGATTAGGAAAACGGTGTGTTGGTCGAGATC
>JANXSH010000935.1 GCA_025356615.1 Planctomycetia bacterium
GGGAGCGTTAGCGACCGGAGGAATCACGCTGGTCCGGCAATACTCCGGTCGCTAACGCTCTCGGCTCGCCTATTTCATTCACAGCCTCTGAGACTACCGGACACGCAATCGGCGTCGAGCCTGTTGGCTCCTCGACTACCAAGGAGATATCGATGGTTCGTAGCCCCTTCGGCAACATCCCGTGGTCATTGCTCGCGGGCGTGTTCTTGGTCATGATCGGTGTCCCCTTCCTAGCTCCCGGCGCGGACCTCCTGGCAAAACCGCCTCCCACGAAAAAGGCCGAGTTCGATGGCAAGTGGGATGGGAAATACGAAGACGATCAGGGTAAATCAGGGAAGGGGGTGTACGACTTTCACGAGGCAAAGGATGGCCAATTGACAGTCACGGTGACATGGTGGGATAATGGGGAGAAGGAGATGAAACTCACGGGGGAGCGGCTAGGCCCCGACGCCACGCGCCTCTCCGGCGGGTACAAGGACACATCCTATCGGTACATCGGCGATATGGAGGGGGACGAACTGGTACTCCACTATAAATCCCTGGACAAAAAAACCAGGAAGTCCGGGTTCGGCCTGTCACGGCTGACACGACCGAAGAAGTAGCTCCCCGCCCTGGCGGCGAGGCACCAGCAGCTTCGCCAGGTCGGTGCGGTGTGGCTGGTTCTCGGGCTGGTCGAGCAGCAACTGAACGGTGCTGAATGAGGTGGATCGCTACTGGCATTCCAAAAGTTGCGTTTACGATGCCCATTCCCGATGCTGAATCCGCGTTCGTTCCACCTGAGAAGGTGAGCAAGTATTTGCTCGATCCAACTCATCCGATCGGCGGCGCGAAGGCGCGCTGGTTTCTATCTCTTGGTTACGAGACAGACAACCCAGACCGACTAGCAACTGACCTCCTCGAGGTGGTTCACGATAGCTCCGACTTCGAGATGGAGGAGACTCTCTTCGGTGTAAAGTACGTCGTCAGGGGCCAACTCGAAACGCCGAACGGCGACCTCGCGAGCGTTGTCACCGTGTGGATCACGGAAATAGCCGTATCGAGTCCGAGGTTAGTTACCGCCTATCCTGGGAGAATACTGAAATGAATGAACACGATATGGTAGTCCTGACGCGACCGCTGACCGATCACGGCCTCGAGGCAGGTGATGTGGGCGCAATCGTCCATGTCTACGAAGGTGGCCAAGCGTTCGAGGTGGAATTCGTCGCAGGCGGGGGAACTCCCCTGGCTGTCGTCACCCTCGAAGCGAAGGACATCCGCGTGGTCGATAGCAGCGAGATCCTCCATGTGCGCCGTGTCGCGGCATGATTCTCTTTAAGTCGGCTACACGATCCTCCGCCCCAGAGCGTTGGCAGGCCGAACAGGCTCCCGAAGGGCGGGATGCTGCCCGGCTGCAACTCGATCAACGAAGGGCAGCTGCCTGACGCCCAGTGCCGCGCAGGAAGTGAACGGGGCCGATCCATCGGAAGAATCCTTCATCCAGAGAAACTCATCCCCCCGATTCGCCCCTACCGATCTATGATGAGGGTAGGCTCGTCATCGTTGGCGGGTCGTTCGAGCAAAGGAGAACGTACATGCGACAAGCATTGCCAGCGCTGCTGCTGGGCGTGGTCGTGATCGGCTGTGGGCCGTCAGCCCCGGACAAACCGATCGACTCGAGCCTCAGCACCGTAACCATCGAAGTCAAGGGCATGACCTGACCCGGCTCCTGAGTGGCGAAAGTGCAGAAGGCACTTTCGACTCTACCGTGGGTAGAAGTGACAAGCATACGAGGTAATACCGGCAACCAGACGGTTCGGTTCGGGTTCAAGGATGCCAAGTCTTGGGACGAACAGTCCGTCCGTAATGCCATCGAAGGCAACACTAACTTCAAAACTGGTAAGGTTTTAGAACAACCTATCAAGTGACAGGCAGGGACGAGAGGGACAGGGGCGTATCATCCTCCCAGGTGATACGCCCCTGTCTCGTTTCTGCCATCTGGTATAACCGTCCTGTGTCCTGACATATGTCCTGATATCCCTTGGAAGACCTGTTATTGCTGGTATCATGGGTATCTGTGGGGGTGTGGATATCAGGATATATCAGGACAAAGGGAAGGCCATGAGAGGGCGGAAACCTTCAATCGGGTATCGGCAACGAGGGGGAGGCGGGTACTTCTTCACGCACAACGGCAAGCCTATCGCTCTGGCAATGGGGCCGGACGATTCGCCGAATGGTCCGACGTATCAGGCCGCATTCAAGAAGTGGTGCCAGCTACAGGCACAGGACACGAACAGGGGGACGAACGGCTATGCGGTCTCTGCCCTGTTCAACCGTCGCCGTGAGTTCCTGACCACAGAAGGCAAGACGGCATCTCTCAACAACTGCGAACACATGCTGAAGCCGTTCGCCGACAAGTTCGGCAAGCTGCCCTGTGCCGACGTTCTCCCCTCACACGTCCGCCTGTGGCTACAGGGTCAATCAACCTGGGGACAGAACACGAAACGGCTCGCCCATAAGCTGCTCTCGGGGTGCTTCACCTGGGGCATCATGGAAGGACTAATTACGTCCAACCCGATCAAGGGCAAGATGGAAATGGTGAAGGAGAGGGTCAAGGGAAAGGACGCTAGGCTATCCGCTGAACTGGCAGAGCTAATCATCTCCCAGGCAGGCGAAGACTTCGCCCAATATCTCACCATGTGCCGACGAACAGGCGCACGCCCTGAAGAGATCGAGAACGTCACTGCCGCCCACCTGGACGACGCAGACGGATGTATCGTCTTCAGTCACAAGGCAGAGTCACCCGAGTACCTTCACAAGCAAGCGAGGAAGGGGTCGGAGAAGGATCGGGTCGTCAACATGCCTGCAAGCCTCTACAGCGTGTGCAATGCTCTGGCTAGGGTGAACCCTGTCGGCCCGATCTTCAAGACGTTACAGGGCAAGCCCTGGACTGCGGACAACCGTTCCTATGCCTTGCGTGCGATACTGCGGAAAGCTGCCGTCAAGTCTCACCTGGAGGCCAACAAGCTGGAGGGGTCTATAACGTGCTACAACTACCGTGCTACCTGGATCACGGAAATGGTCGAAGACGGTATCTCGTTCGCTATCATTGCCGAATGGTGTGGCAACTCTGCCGCCATCATCGAACGCTACTACAGTCGGCCCGACAGGACGAAGATTCGCAACTTGTATCATAAACACGGTGGGGAGTAACTCACCACAGGCAAGGCTTCCAATGTAATCATCTGTTCAGGTATCAAAATTCTAGGTGAAAACCAGAAGGATGCAGCACGATCAGTCATGAATTCGCTCAGAATATGAACAAGTGTTCACTTTCTATGATCGGCGCAACTATTTGTCAAATAGACACTTATGGCACCACGTTGGAAGGGATGCTCACCACAGGTTATAGTGGACCCCATTGTCTAGACAAAACACGAGCGATCCTTCGCTACAACCAAACACAGAGTTCCACCCTGCCGTCATCCTTCTCCGCCAGCATTCTCTTTCACCCCACTCGCCCTTCACCGGGGCTGAGGGTGAGTGGGGTGAAAGAGAATGCGTCCGCTCTCACCCGACCGTTCTCTGCCGACCTCCTTGGTAGACCTCGGCCGGCGTCCGGTAGCCCAGCGACTGGTGCGGTCGCTCCTCGTTGTAGAAGGGGAAGGACCTCCCCATCCCCTGGGTCAGCAACGGCACCGTCTCGTAACCCCGCAAGTAGATGTCCTCGTACTTCACCGTCCTCCACAGGCGCTCCACCCACACGTTGTCCAGGCACCGACCTTTCCCGTCCATGCTCACCCCTACGCCCGCCGACAGCAGCCGGGAGGTGAACGCCTCCGCCGTGAACTGCACCCCCTGATCGGTGTCGAAGACCTCCGGCTTGCCGTGCCCCAAAGCCTCCTCCAGCATCTCCAGGCAGAACGCCCCGTCCAGCGTGTTCGACAGCCGCCAGGCGATCACATAGCGGCTGAACCAGTCGATCACCGCCGCCAGGTACATGAACCCCGACGGCATCGGGACGTAGGTGATGTCCGTACTCCACACCTGGTCAACCCTCTCGATCTTCACGTCACGCAGCAGGTACGGGAAGACCCCGTGCCCCTTCCCCGCAGCGGAAAGGTTCGGCTTGGGGTAGATGGCTTCGAGGCCCATCAGCCGCATCAGCCGTTGCACCCGCTCGAGGTTGATCTCGTGCCCCTGCCTCGTCAGCCAGGCCGTCATCCGCCGGCTCCCGTAGACCGGCTGGGCGGTATACTGCTCGTCGATCCGCCTCATCGACGCCAGGTCCTCCGGGGTCTCCGAGGCCGGCTCGTAGTAGAAGCTCGAGCGACACAGTCCCAGCAGGTCGCACTGCCGGCCGACGGTCAACTCCGGGTGGTCGATCTCGATGGTCGCCCGTTTGGCCTCAACCGAGCTGGGCAGATTTTTTTTTCTGACCGTCACGGATTTTGGGGTGGAGGCCATCCGATAGGCTGAAATCAAGAGTTTCTGGCGATCTACTGTTCCAGCAGGCCAGGGCAGCGTTTCCCGAGCGCCGAACTTCCGGCGCTGTTAAGTGTTCGTTGAGAAACAACTTCCGTAAACGGTGCCGAAAGCTCGACACTTCTCGTCACCATGCCCACCCCAAAATCCGTGACGGTCAGTTTTTTCCAAGCTCCATCTGGAGCCTGCCGATCTGCTCGTAGAGTTGGGCCTGGAGGGTCTCGTGGTCCGTGGCGACCGCCTTACTGCCGTTGCCGAAGAACTCTTCTGCCCCGGCCAGGAGTTGCTTCTTCCAGGCGTGGATCAAGGTGGGATGGACGCCGTGCTGGCCAGCCAACTCGTTGACCGTCTTGTCCCCCTTCAGCGCCGCCAGGGCTACCTGCGCCTCGAACGTCGCCGAGTGCGTCTTCCGTTTGCCTGCCATTGGTTCCCCTTTCTTGGACTGCCAGAGAGTAGCTTACTCGGCTGTCCAGTTTTCGGGGTCCACTATACCAGACTTTCCAATTTCTTGACGATCTTCTTTCCTAGCTCTTGCGTCTGGAACCCCCTCACGAACAACTGAATAGCTTCCATTGTCTCTACCTCCAGGGCGATGGTTGTTTGGGCTGGATCAATCTACCACAGGAAGGAGAACCGTAAAATCGTCTTGCCATTTTTTTCTGCCGTTATTGTCGTAACGCTTTGGATATCGCAGGACAACAGGACACTTTCTATTCTTCGTTGGGGTTTTCGTCCTCGTTGTCCTTCGGGCGATTCTCCACAGGCGAGGAATTATACTTCAGCTTGATATACGGTAGCTTCACTTTCGGGGCGGATTGGCGGATGCGATTCAATCTTGCGAAGAAATTCGATTTAGCCAGGGGCGTCCCATGATGACGATGAGTGAGAATTCGCCTCTTGCGAAACTCCCCACTACCTCACGGAATTCGGCGTAGCTGGTTAGTACCTGTGCGCAGTCGGGGCGGTTGCGTGTCGTCGTGCGTCCCATTGTTCTCTCTCCCTCTGGGTGTCCTGTACGCCTTGCGGATATCGCAGGACGACAGGACAAGTTGACTGGTTTGATCGCTCGGAAGGTTATACCGTAGAAATCCGAATCGTAAAATGGATTGCCCATTTTTCCCGAAGTGGTTCGGCGATTGTCCCTCTACCTATACCCCCAGGCCGTCAAGAGGTTCGCTTGTTCACTACCTCCATTTTTCGCCCGATATCTCTCCCCCTTGGTTTAGTTAAAGAGGGTGAACCTGTTACCGCTATCGCCCCTCTATAATGATGTCAGCGGGGCCGACAACTGCAGTACAGAATGGGTCGAAAATGCCCTCTTTCGGCTCTTTGCGTAAAATGACGTGTTGTCGCAAGTGCAATGATAGAAGCGAGTTCCGGTAGGGAAGTGGTTATCCTATCGCCCTGTCACGGCGAAGATCGCGGGTTCGAATCCCGTCCGGAACGCTTGGAGTGTGTTAGGTAGTTGTCGGTTGTCAGTTGTCAGTTGACGAGTCTTGGAGGTAAGTCCTTATCTCAGTTACCTTCCTGAATGCACACTGACAACTGACAACTGACAACTGACAACTACCCATTCCAGGAGGATGAGATCCAGCCGTAGTTCATACCACAGCATTCCAGGTGCGACTCCTGGTCCTGGGACTGTCTCGTTTGGCCATGTAGACCAACTGGTAGAGTCGGCCGTCTCAAACACGGCATGTCCCGGTTCGAATCCGGGCGTGGCTACTGTCTGTGGGATGCTCTCATGGGGGAATTTTGGTAGACCCGTCAGTTCGAGAAGCTGATTCCTTCGGGAGTCCCGGTTCGATTACGGGTGAGAGCATATGAACGGAATGACACCTCGCGACTACGGACGACAGTATCCGACTAACCCCGGCATCGTCAAGGGGTTGAGTCGATTCGGTCGTCTGTAGTCGTCCTGAGTCGTCCGGGGTCTGCGTCGTATTGTGCGTCGGATTCTGCGTTGCATTTGCGCCGGATGCGTCAGGCAACGCAGAATCCGATGCGCCCCTCTCGATGGCCTTCTCGAAGGAGGACGATAGGGGCATGAGGTAGCGGTCGCTGGCGACGCGCGGCGAGTTGCCCATCCACGCACAAACGTCCGCGATGGGGTAGAGGGCCGATAGTTCCGTCTGCCGACTTGCCCGCATCCCGTGGAAGAGGCGGGGCCATTCGCTCACACCGGCGGCTTGGACGGTACGGCTAAGGCGTTGCCCCAGGTTGCTCTCCTCGTTGATCTCGGGGAAGATCCGGGCCACGCCCTCGGGCGCGGCGTCGAATGCCTCTTCGAGGTAGGGCTCGAGTTCGGGGAATAGCGGAATCCATCGCTCGGGCTTCCCGTCGTGGCGTTCCGTCTTCGGGGACCGGACGCGGACCTTGTTCTTGTCCCAGAGGATGTCAGCCCAGGTCAGGGGCACCAGTTCGCTCGGGATCCGTAACCCGCCGAACCTGGACAGTGCGATGACCAGACGCCATGAGGCGTCGGTCCCCGCCTCGATAACCAGCCGCGCCGTAGCGGCGTCTACGAAGTGCTGGCGACCCTTATTCGTCTGGCCCGGCGACTTGATGCCCTTGAACGGGTTGCGGATGAGGATCTCGGCTTCGACGGCACCGCCCAGGAACTGACTCCCCCAGGTGAACAGCCGCCCCGCTGTCGCGGGGGCGAACCTCGCCTTGAGTGAGACGAGCCAGGATCTCGCGTCGGCCTTCGTAAAGTCGCTGAGGCGCTTGTCGGGGCCGACGTGGGTGACGAACACGCGCTCCGCAGTGCGCAGGCCTTTGAGCGTGTTGGGCATCATGTCCGTCCGGCCCGCGATGTACTTGCTGACGAACTCCGCGATGGTGGGTGTCAAGGGGCTATATTCGGTCGTTCGGAACCAGCCCCTTGACAGGGGCCGCTCGCCAACGGCGTTACTCCTACTACTGTAGGAAGTTGGACGCGCGATCGGTTCGCCGCGACGCAACGCGGAGCGCGCTCCTCGCGATCCTGTTGCCGGACATCCTCTTTTGCGCGGGCAAAGATGTGTCGTCACACGATGCACCCTTGCCCTCCCCTACGCCAGAGAAAGCACAGGTTGGCTCTCTACTCGCGTCGTCGAACCACATCACGAGCGTCACTTTTCAGGGCCGGCGCGAAAGTTATTGCTGGGAGAAGAAAATCAGCCATCGCGATTCTCGGAATTGCTGAGGAATCTCCGCCGACACAGTAAGCGTGGAGTAGACTTTCTACGGACTTCACCTCGGGAGAGCTACTCGGAGCGATGAACTTGCACTCGACAAAGGGCATCCCCCGATCATCGGCCCCCGTCCCCCGAGAGACCCCGCCTCTATTGGAAGCAACGCGGCGGATCCCCGCCCAGAGCCTTCGTGAGATGGCCGAGGTCGCCCCCCTCGCGGCGGATCGGTGGGAGGAGGCGGCCCAGGAGATGCCCGAGGTCGGGGAGGAGTTCCTCGATTTCGAGCTGATCGACGAGCTAGGCAAGGGCGCGTTCGGACGAGTTTTCCTGGCCCGGCAGTCCGACCTGGCGAATCGCCTCGTCGCCCTAAAAGTATCCGCCGACCTGTACGACGAGCCGGAGAAGCTCGCCCGGTTGCAACACACGGCGATCATGCCGATCTACTCGACGCACCGCAGGGCGAGCCTCCAGGCGGTGTGCATGCCCTTTTACGGGCGCGCCACCCTGGCGGACCTCTGCCATTCGATCCGGGGACACGGTGCGATCCCGTCCTCCGGCCAGCACCTCATTAGCACCCTGGCCAGCAAGCGGCGAACGACGGCGCGGTCTTCCACCCGGTGCGAACTCCGGGCCGCGAGCGACGGACTCCCCGACTTCGTCGTCCAGCCGAATCTTGGCGAGTCAGTCCCGGCCCCCCTGGCCGCCCTCGCGCGATTGAACTACGTCGATGCGATCCTCCTGACCGCAGCCCGTATCGCCGAGGGCCTGGCCCACGCCCACGAGCGCGGCATCCTCCACCTCGACTTGAAGCCGGCCAACATCCTCATCACGGATGAGGGCCTGCCGATGATCCTCGACTTCAACCTGGCGCGGGACAAGGATGTCCAGGTGAGCGCGATCCGCGCCCAGGTCGGCGGGACCATCCCGTTCATGTCCCCCGAACAGCTCGAACAGTTCCAGGCCGCGCCGGGCACACCCCTCGTCAAGATCGACGAGCGCAGCGACCTCTATTCGTTGGGGTTGATCCTGTATCAACTCCTCACGGGAGTGCCACCGGCCCGCGTGACCGCCGACTCCCTTCGCGAATTGTTGGCGAAGTTGCTTGCTGATCGAAGGCAGGCTCCGCCCTCGTTGCGGAAGCACAATCCCGAGCTGTCGCCCGCAGTAGAGGCGATGATCCAAAAGTGCCTGGAGCCGGACCCGGCCCGGCGCTACGCCTCCGCGAACGAATTCCTCGAGGACATCGAGCGCCATCGCGACAATCTGCCGCTCCGCCACGCGCCGAATTCGTCGTGGCGCGAGCGCATCCAGAAGTGGGCGCGGTGGCATACCCGCATCGCCTCGCCCCAGACTGCTCTCGCGTGCTGCGCCCTGATCGCCCTGGGGACCGTCGGCCTCACGGTCCAGGCGTCGATTTCATCCGCCAGGGATGAGGTCGGGCGAAATCAGCGCGTAGGGCGGCAACTGGTAGTCGATTTCGAGCAAGACATGACTCTGGCCGAGGTCCGACTCGCCTCGCACGACGAAGATCCCGAGATGCTCGCGGACGCCATGACCGCCGCCATGAAAGCACTCGAGCCGTTGGGAGCGCTCGACGACCCCGACTGGCTCGACCGCGCGGAATTCGTCAGCCTCGTGCCGGAGGAGAAGACCCGACTCGGTGCCAGGGTGGGCGAACTCGCGTTCATGCTATCGCGAGCCGCCGCGCTCGGCGAGGCCAACGGTCGGCGCTCCGACGCGGCCCACGACAAGGCACCCCGCTTGAAGGAGCTCGAGGAGTTGCTGAAGGCCTCGCCTCTCTTGAGCGACCGCAAGAAGTTCCTCGAGGCGACGGACCTCCAGGCTCGGGGCAAGTACCGCGAATCGCGCGAGATCCTGCTGGACCTGGTTCGCGACCATCCCGACGAAGTCGGCGGTTGGTTCTTGCTGGGCCGTGCCCACGCCATGCTCGGCGAGATCGGCGACTGCTACCACGCCTACAGCCTGTGCATCGGGCTGAAACCGCGCTTCGCGCCGGGCCACTTCAACCGCGCGGTCCTGTGCGACCAGCAGAACAACGCCCGCCAAGCGATCGTCGATCTCGGCATGGCCATCCGGTATGCCCCCGACATGCACGCGGCCCGCGTGGTTCGCGCGATCATCCATTTCAAGGCGGGCCATGATGAGGAGGCGCTCGCGGACATCGAGAAGGTGTTGGAGAATCGCAACGCCCCCGTCCGGGCCTGGTTCATCCGGGCGAACATTCGCGAAAGGATGGGCAAGGGCCTCGAGGCCGAGGCGGACCGTCGCCACGGACTGAACAAGAAGGCGACGGACCCTGCCGACCTCGTCGCGCAGGGCGTCGCGCGATTGCGGACCGATCCCAAGGGTGCCCTCGCCGACTTCCGGGCGGCGGAGGAGCTGGCCCCCCGCGCGATCGAACCGCTCCAGAACCAGGCGAATGTCGAGGCGGAAATCCTCGCCGACCCCGCCCGCGCCGTCGCGACCCTGGATCGCTTGCTGAAGCACCACCCCGAGTACATCACCGGCCTGTGCGGCCGAGCCGTCTACCTGGCGCGGGCCGGTCGCATCGACGAGGCGATTCGCGAGGGGAAGCGTGTCCTCGCGATGAGCAACACCCCATTCACGCGATACCGCATCGCCTGCGTCTACGCCCTGGCCGCCAAAAAGGATCCGACCGCGAAAACGGAGGCTCTCGGACTGATCGCCGACGCCCTCCAGTCTGGCGAAGGCTACGCCTATATGGGTGAAGACGCGGACCTCGATCCGCTGCGAAAGTCGCCCGAATTCCAGAAGCTGCTCGACTTCGTGAAAACGGTCAAGAAGCATCAACAGGGCCGGGACAAGCCGTGACCCGGACCTTCTACTTTCTCGCGTGAATGAAGGAAAGCGAAGAACCGGATAGAAGCTAAGGAACCCCTGAGCGCCGAGCTTTCGGCGCTCGATTTCGCTTCACATTCGAGGGAGCGCTCCCGCCACAGGCGCACAACCGTATACCTTCCTTTAGCTTCTATCCAGGTCGTTGAATCTTTGGTCCGCTATCGCCAGGCATTCAGGTTGTGGAACTCCCCGGCGATCGGGGTAGCCGACGGCGGCCTCGATCCGGGCGATGGCTGCCACGATGTCGGCTTGCGTCATGTCTCTGCCGACATCATTGTCCTGATAGACAACGAATATGCCTGGATGCTTCGGGTCAGCTTGATGCAGCGCCTCGAAGTCATCTGGATCCTTCGTGATGAGGATCAGGTCATTCGTGATGACATAGGCGAAGTGAACGTGGTCGTCTGCCTTGTCGGTCCCGGCATCCGCTGGCCGAACTACCGTGTGCCCCGCTCGGGTGAGGAGGTCGGCGAGTAGATCGGAATTAGCGCAATCATCGAGGTACAGATTCAGGGCCACGGCCTAACCCCCGAATCTTCCGCAAGTATAGTTCATAGGCATGGTCCAGCGCGATCACCTCGGGGTTCGCCTCGAAGTAGGCCAACGCCTCTTGAATCGCCTCGATGGGTAGGTGTTGGTCCGCCGCCGCCTGCTCCTCGGTGAGGCCGTTTGCCTTGATGGTCCCCACGAGAATCCGAACGGTCATGTTCCGGCCTTTGAGGTAGAGCTGCTTCCGCCAAGGGTGCCTGCGGACGACGAGATGCTTCCACGGCTCGGCAGGGGTCTCCAACTCGACCGGAGGTCCGTTCGTGACGTTGACGGGGTCCAGAAGTGCGGGAATGCGCCGGAGCGCCGACTCGACCTGTGCCAGCCGGGCCTCGAGGGCGGCGAGTCTCGCTTCAGCGGGGGGTGATTGCGTTTCCATCATGGCTGACTCCAAATGGCTCCGAGGGTAAACAGGAAGTCGTCGAGACGTGTTTTGGTCCTACTCGTAGTTGGTTCGCTATCGCCAGGCATTAAGGTTGTGGAACTCCCCGGCGATCGGGTAGCCGACAGCGGCTTCGATTCGGGCGACGGCCGCGACGATGTCCGCTGGGGTCATATCTCTGCCGAGATGATTGTCCTGGTACCCGGCGAAGATACCGGAGTGATTCGGATTCTGCCGATGCAGGGCGAGAAAATCGTTCGGATCCTTGGTAAGGATGACAAGACTATGCTGAAGGGCGTAGGCGAAATGAATGTCGTCGGGCCGTCCCAGGATCCCAGCGTCTTTTGGACGCACGACCGTGTGACCCGCCTGCCTCAGTAATCTGTCCAACGATGTAGAGTCGGCGCAATCGTCAAGATACAGATTGAGGGCCACGGCCTACCCCCTGCACCTTTCGCAAGTATAGCTCGTGAGCATGGTCCAGCGCGATCACCTCGGGGTTCGCCTCGAAATAGGCCAGAGCCTCGCGGATCGCCTCGACGGGCAGGTCATGGTCTTCGGCGGCCTGCTCCTCGGTGAAGCCGTTCGATTTGATGGAACCCACGAGAATCCGCACGGTCATGTTGCGGCCCTTGAGGTAGAGCTGCTTCCGCCACGGGTGCCGGCGAACGACCAGATGCTTCCACGGCTCCGCAGGGGACTCCCATTCGGCGAGAGTCCCATTGGTGAGGGTGACGGGGTCCAGAAGTGCGGGAATGCGCCGGAGCGCCGACTCGACCTGTGCCAGCCGCGCCTCGAGAGCAGCAAGTCTCGTTTCAGCGGGAGGTGATAGCGTTTCCATAGTCGCGGACTCCGAATGGCAAGACTAACAACACCAAGTGTACCCGTCCCGGATTCGCAGTACAAGCACAGCGAAAAATCGAGGATCACTCCCGCAGGATCGACACGACCAGCGCCCACAGGTGCCGCGTCTCCGCCGCCGCGACCGGTCGATCGTGGTCCTCGCACTAGTCCGCGAGGACGTTCGGCAGCGCGAGATCATCACGGCAAGCGCGGGCGAGCGGGCCGCTGCGGCGGTCGCCCTCGAGGGTAAAGAGGAAGTCGTCGAGGCGGGAGACATCATCAAGAAACGGATAGACAGAATTCCTATGCGAGCATCTGACGAGCAAGAGTTAATCGAAAGCCACAAACTCCCCCTCGGGCAACACGAGGTCGCAACACAATTGCTCCACCAGCGTCGTCAGCCCCACGCGCTCGCTCATCGGTGTCGCCGCCTCGCCAGATCGTGCTGGTCCCTGGCCCACTGGTAGTCCGGCTTCAGCCGGAGCGCCCGCTCCAGGTCGGCCATCGCGGTGCTGAAGTCGCCCTTCTGGCGGAAGGCCGCACCGCGCGTCGCGTAGGCCATGTAGCTGTCGCTCTGGAGACGAAGCGCGTCGTTGCAGTCGGCGATGGCGCGGTCGAAGTCGCCGCGCAGGCGGTGCGTCTCGGCGCGGACGACATAGGCCCAGGCGTAGGTCGGCTCCAGGCGGATGCTCTCGTCGAGGTCGCCGATCGCGCCGATCAGGTCGCCCTTTTGCTGGCGGGCGGCCCCGCGCGAGCCGTGTGCCCAGGAGTAGGCCGGGTCGAGTTCGATGGCGCGCGTGAAGTCGGCGATGGCCTTTTCGAGTTCGCTCCGCAGTCGGTGCGCCTCGCCACGATTGAAGTACGCCAGCACGGCGACGGGGTCGAGGCGGATGGCCTCGCCGCAGTCGGCGATGGCGAGGTCGAGTTGCCCGCGCATGCGGTGGGCGCTGCCGCGCGTCGAGTAGGCCCGCGCAAGGCTCGGGTCGATGCGGATGGCTTCGGTACATTCCGAGAGCGCTTGGGCGTGGTCGCCGAGGTTGCGGTTGAGTTCGCCGAGGCGGGCGTAGGTACTCGCCTCCCGGCTCTGTTGGCGCTGCAATTCGGCGCGCTGGTGTTCCCACTCGGCGCGCTTGCGTTGCTGCTCCTGGTCGCGTTGCTCGGCGAAGAGGATGAGCGGGCGCTCGGATTCGACCCGAGGCGGTGGGATGATCTTGGGCGGATCGACGGGTTCGAGGACGACGGTCTTAGCGGCAGCGTTGCTCAGGTGCGTGTCGAGCCTGCGGGCGAGGGTGCCGGCGTCGGGGATGCGGTCCTGGAGGTCGTCCTCGAAACACTCGCCGAGTAGTTCGACGAGTTCACGGTCTAGCCCGGCGTCCTCGAGGCGTCGTCCCCAGCGCGTCCCGCCGGGTCGGCCTGCGGTCAGGTCTCCCGTGAGCATCTGATACCACACGACGCCGAGGGAATACACGTCGTCGCGCGGGTCCGGTGCCTCGCCGCGTATCTGCTGCGGACTGGCATAGAGGGGAGTACACGAGCCGCGAAGGGCCGTCGCCAGGAATAGGCCGCGCGTCGTGCCGCGCGTGTTCTGCGCGAGCGCCTGGCGCGAGGCAACGCCGCCGATTCCGAAGTCCGCGACCTTGAGTTGCGGCTCCGCATCGGTCGAGGTCTGGACGAGGATGTTGGCGGGCTTGAGGTCGCGGTGGACGATCGGCGGGTTCTGGCTGTGGGCGTGCGCGAGGATCCTCGCCAGCTTCAGGAAGACGCGGCTGATGTCGGCGAGGCCGGGTCGGTCGCCGCCCTTGTGCCATCCCGCGATCATGCCCGCGAGGTCGCCGCCCGCGATATACTCGTACTCCAGGCACGGCGTCTCGGAACTGAGGTAGGTGTGCCGGAGCGTGACCATGCCGGGATGTTGGCCCTGGCGCATGACCCGATCGAGGACGGCGGCTTCGTTGCGTAAATACTGCGCCGTCGAGGCGTCGAGGCAGAACTTGAGGGCGACCGGCTCGACGCTCGAGAACATCGAGTGGCGCGCCTTCCACACCTCGCCGAAGCCGCCGATGCCGAGCAGCTCCTCGAGTTGCCAGTCTACGCCGACGAGGGGCTGATCGCCTGGTTCGAAGCGCGGCAGCTTGCCAGGAAGGATCGCGAGCAAGTCGTCAGGCTTCGCGGGCAGCATCGAAATCGGCACCGTCTCCCCGCAGGGGTCCGACGACCGACGCAGCGACCGGCGCACCTGTCCGGGGATGAGGCTGAGGTATATCTCCAACGCTCTACGATTAGCCTCCGGCTCGTCGGCGGCGACTTCCAACACGATCGACGCGATCTGTTGCCGGATCTGGGCGGGAGTCGCAGCGGCGACCTCGGCATAATCGAGTCGGCGCTGCTCGACGGTGCGCTCGGCGTGCCACCACTTCCACGCGCCCTCGGCTGCCTCTGGCAACACGTCGAACAGCACGTCCCCGGCCACGCCGCCGCCGACGAAGTTCGCCGCGGCCTTGCCGATGAACTTGAGCAGCAGAAACGCACTTGGCATGACGGGACCACGATTCGGGGGACAGGGGGTGAGTCGAGACGGTAGATATTCTAACGTATCGATGGTGGAAAGTTACAGGTCCGCAGGTGAGGATTCCTCGAGACGGGAGAGAGCCATGTCCTCGGAGCAGGGCGGAGAGAGCGCCTTCATCGCCTGGTTGCGAAAGCAGACCCCGGCGGCGTCGCGCGTCCTGATCGGGCCGGGCGACGACGCGGCGGCGGTAACATGGCCCCATCCGGCGGCCTGCCTGGTGACGACGGACATGCTCCTCGAGGGGAGCTGCTTCTTGCTCGAGGGAAGCCCGATCCGGGTGCCGGGCATCATGGCGGCGGACCCGGCGCGTGTCGGACGCAAGGCGATGGCGGTGAACCTCAGCGACATCGCGGCGATGGCGGGCCAGCCCGTCGCGGCGGTCGTGTCGGTCGGGTTGCCGAAGCGCGGCGGGCGGGCGCTGGCCGAAGAACTCTATCGCGGCATGCGCCAGCGGGCCGACGAGTTCGACACGCCCATCGTCGGCGGCGACACCAACACCTGGGACGGGCCGCTCGTCATCAACATCACCGTGTTCGGCGAACCCGGCCCCGGCGGCATCGTCCGGCGGAGCGGCGCGAAGCCGGGCGACCTGCTCGTCGTGACGGGGCCGCTCGGCGGGAGCATACTGGGCAAGCACCTGGACTTCACGCCGCGCGTCCGCGAGGCCCAACGACTCGCCGCCCTGACGCCGATCCGCGCCATGATGGACCTCAGCGACGGCCTCGCCGCCGACCTCGGGAAACTCTGCGCCGAGAGCGGCTGCGGCGCGGTCCTGTGGGCCGACGCCATCCCGATCAGCGACGACGCCAGGCACATGAACGACGCCAGGTCGCCGCTCGAACACGCCCTCGGCGACGGCGAGGACTACGAACTGCTCATCGCCCTCCCGCCGGAAGTTGCCCGACGCCTCGCCGTCGCGCAGCCGGTGGCGGGGATCACGATGTCCGTGATCGGCGAGTGCGTCGAGGCACCGGGGCTGTGGCTCGAGGATGCGGGCCAGCGGAGGCCGATGCCGGCGCTGGGGTGGGAGCATGGGATGGAGTGAGGTCGTCGTGTCTCACCGTAGTCAGAGGCGTTACCGGCGAGTACAGTAGATAGGTGTCTGCCGCAACCCCTGTCGGCGGCGAATGCTCCTGCGGATGGTGGGGTCTCACATGAAGGTCGGTATCGTCGGCTACGCCGGTTCGGGCAAGAGTACCGTGTTCCAGTGGCTCACAGGTGTAACGCCCGACCCCGCCAAGGCCCAGGAAGGCCAGCCGGGCATCGCCCGCATGCCCGACGCTCGCCTCGACGCGATGTCGGCCCTCTTCGAGCCGAAGAAGACGACGCCTGCCGTCCTCGACTTCAGCGACACGCCCGGCCTGATCCCGAACGAGCGCCGCGACAACCCGCGCCGCCTCGGCAAGCTGCGTGAGGCCAACGGCCTGCTCATCGTCCTCAACGGCTTCCAGCAAACGGACCTCGCCAAGCAGTTGTCCTCCTTCCGCGACGAACTCTTCTTCGCCGACCTCGAAATCGTCATGAACCGTATCGGCAAGCTCGAGGACACCCTCAAAAAAGCCCGCCCCGCCAAGGAGAAGGAAGCGAACCAGGCCGAACTCGACCTCCTCCGCCGCATCAACGACGCCTTCGAGAAGCAGCAGACGCCCGCGACCCTCGGCCTGCGAGAGGACGAAGAGAAGATCATCCGCAGCTTCCAAATGCTCACCCTCAAGCCGGAACTCGTCCTCGTCAACTGCGGCGACGACATGCTCAAGAGCGACCTCCCCGCCGACCTGCTCGCGCTCGCCCCCGCCGCCCTGAAGGCCGCCCCGAAACTCGAGATGGAGTTGCTCGAACTGCCCGAGGCTGATCGGCAGATGTTCATGGACGAGTTGGGGCTGAGTGGCTTTGCGAAGGACGACGTGTTGCGTGGCATCTTCTCCGGCATGGGGCAGATCGTCTTCTTCACCGTCGGCGACGACGAGTGTCGATCGTGGCCCATGCCGCGCGGCGGCACCGCCGTGGTTGGTGCGGGGCAGATCCACACCGACCTGGCCCGGACCTTCGTCCGCGCCGAGGTGGTGGGTTACAACGACTTCACGCGCGTCGGTTCGATGAAAGAAGCAAAGAGTCAGGGCGTATACAGGCTGGAAGGCAAGACGTACATCGTGCAGGACGGCGACATCATGCACATCCTGGCGAGCGGGTGAGAGGCGGGTGTACTCTTGGTGGGGCAATCCTGCCAATGGATAGGCGATCGGGACGCAGGACACCAACAACTCGAGCCTGGAGGGGCTTTGCAATCGACGTTCTGCCATACACAAGCGGCAAATCCTTGTCTCATAACAAGTTATGACTTGTATGTGCATGACGGATGCTCGACCTGTCGTTTCTACACGAGTCAAATCGATACGGGACGCAGAGCGTCCGCAGGGCATTCCCACGCGGAGCGTGGGAACGAGAAAAGAAACCATCCCTTCTCGTTCCCACGCTCCGCGTCGATCTCGTTCCCACGCTCCGCGTCGATCTCGTTCCCACGCTCCGCGTGGGAATGCCCTGCGGACGCTCTGCGTCCCGTGTCGTTGCGACTTGTGTATAAACGATAGATGCTCGTCCCGCCCTACGAATCCAAGGAGTCCCTACCCATGCCTATCCTCGCCTCTGTCTCTCGCACAAGCCTGACGCCGGCCTGGGGTGTCGAACTCGCCGGCTGGGGCTACTACCTCGGGCGCACCTGGCAGCGTATCCGCGACCACACGGCGGCGACGGCCGTCGTGCTGGACGACGCTGACAGCGCCCTGGCCCTCGTTGCCGTCGATCTCATGTACATCGACGCGGCCTTCGTGAAGGTGGTGCGCGACGAGGTCGCCCGGCACACACCGATCTCGCCGGATGCCGTCTGCGTGAGCTGCTCCCACAGCCATAACACGCCGACGGCCGCGCTCATCCGCGGGGCAGGGGAGCCGGACGCGGCGTATGTCGCTTGGGCGGCCCGTCAGTCGGCGACGGCGGTCATCACGGCGTACCACGCGCGTCAGAAGGCGACGTTGCGGATCGGACATGCTGCGCTATCCGGCTGGACCTACAATCGCACTCGGCCCGGTGGTGCGGTGGACACGACGCTCGGCGTCTGGCGCATCGACGACGAGCGCGGTGGACCGCTGGCCGCTGTCGTCAACTTCCAGGGTCATCCGACGGCGCAGATGGCCTTGGGGCCGACCGACCTCAGCCGCGACGTGCCCGGACAAGTGACGGACCTGATCGAGGCG
>JANXSH010000938.1 GCA_025356615.1 Planctomycetia bacterium
AACGTTTATTCTCCTATTCGCGAGAGGGAGGCTTGATACGAAGAGTCCACACGATATACAATCTACTACGGTTGATCGTATCGCGCCTTCATCTCCTCTGCAAGCATCACTTCTCGGATTCTTTCCCCAACCACTTCTCGAGCTGCTGGCGTTGCGGGTCGGATAGACCTCGAGGGGGCTTGACGAGGTGGTCCAATCGGCGTGCCTCCTTGGCGATCACCGGCCCGACCGGACTCTTCGCCTCGTAGAGGGCCGACGCGAGCCTCATGTGCAACTCGGGGTTGGTCTTATCCTTGGCCAGATAGGCCGCCAACGCCTCGGCTGCGAGGCGGTATTGCTGCTGCCGTTGCAGTTGGATGCGGTCGATCAATTGCCGCCTCTGCGCTCGCTCGTTGACGGGACGCTTAGCGTCCGCCACATCTTTCTCCAGCGTGGCGATAGCCTGGTTGAGGACCGAGGCGATGCGAATCCGCACATCGAACTCGGCCCGATACCCTTCGACCCACTCCGGGTTCGCCTTCTGAGCGAGCTTCGCCCAGGCGACCGCGACCTGGCCCGCGTTCGACGGCTTCTCGTCGTCGGGGTTGAGCGCCCACAGTTGGCCGTACCACCCCGAGAGTTCGGTCATGAGACGGACGTTGTTCTTGTCATCCTTCTGCGCCGTTTCCAGCGGCTCGATGATCCGCTTGCGAACGAAGGCGGGCAAATCCCTGATCTTGCGGTCCTCCTTCTTGCCCGTCACGTCGCTGAGGAACTCGACGCCCCCATATTGCGACTTGCGCAGTGCCGCAGACGACCCCGTCGGCGGGTAGCCCACGAAGGCGAAGAACCCGAACGCCACGGCGAGCAAGA
The DNA here is from genome assembly GCA_025356615.1 of Planctomycetia bacterium. Taxonomy (GTDB): domain Bacteria; phylum Planctomycetota; class Planctomycetia; order Gemmatales; family Gemmataceae; genus JANXSH01. The sequence continues at coordinate 853 of JANXSH010000938.1, forward strand.
TCGGGACGGGTAACTGGAGCAACAAGGGCTGCCGACTCAGCCACGCCGCCGGTTGGGGCGCGACGACGGCGAGGACGAGCGCGACGCTCACCCACAGGTACGACGTTACCGAGGAGTAGCTCGCGCCGCCCTCGAAGAGGAGCATCAACAGGAGCGCGACGATGCCGGCGCACAGGCCGCCGATGTACTCGCCCTCGGTCCACGCGATGCCCTCGAACAGCGCGAACGCGCCGAACCAGACGACGGCGTGGACGCCGATACGCAGAGCCTCCGGGAGGATGTCGTCCCGATCCAACGTCCCGGCGCGGAAGACGAACGCCATCACCAGGCCGATCATCCCGCCGAGGTAGAACTCCCACCGGACGGGGGTCTCGGTCGGAGGTGTTTCGGGAGCCGGGGTTGTAGTCGGCGGGACGGGCACCTGGACGGCGGCGAGGTCCGCCGTCCGCCAGCGCAACAGGGCGCGGACGAACAGCACGGTCGCGAGGACGAGCATCACGAGGGCGAACACGCCCCCCGTCGTGCCGATCTCCAAGAGGAAGTTGCTCGGCTCGGTGACGCGCGGGCCGGCCGTCTCGGCCATGTACCGCGGGTAGAAGAAGGCGAACTGGGCCGGACCGACGCCGAGCCAGAAGTGTTGCTCGAACAGCCGCCACGCCGCAGGCCAGACCTCGCGGGCGCGTGCAATCGGCGTTGCCATCGGACCGATCAGCGCCAGGGCCGTGAAGGTGCCGAGGGTCAGAGACGCCGCGAGCGCGGCACGGACGCCGAACGACATCCGGCTGGGCCACGCGAGGCAGACCGCCCCGACGAAGACGGCCCCCAGGGCGCACAGCGCGGTTCGGACGCCCGTCATCCAGAGGATAGCGCCGGCCAATAGGACGCAGGCCGCGAGGGCGATCGTCTGCCAGGAATTCGCCCCGGCGCGAACGCTCGCCAGGAGACCAGCCAGCAAGGCGGGAAGAGACAGGACGAGGATGCCCGCCAGACTTTCGGGGTGGAAATACGGCCCGTGGACCTGACGCTTCTCCAGGCGTTCCTCGATCTGCATCACCTCGAGCGCGGACGGATTCACTCCGCGCCGGGCCACGTCGCTCCTGATCCAGGTTTTGAGATCCGGCTCTCCGGCGTTCCCCCTGAACGCAGGCGAAGCCGCAACACCCGCCACGGTGATCGATGTCAGGACGTTATCGGATCGGCTCCCCACCAGACTACCCGCCAGTAGCGCGGGAGCGAGGACCTCTCGTGAGACGCGCGCCTCGTTCACCGCGACCGGGATGTCGCGGAGCGCCTGGTAGGCGCCCTGTGCCGACAGGCCGACGGCCGTCGCCAGGAGGACGCACAGGATGCCCTGCTTGTCCTCGGGCCGGACGGCCAGTTGCCGGACGAGGACGAGGAGCAGCCCCAGCGCGAACCACTCCCAGCCCGCGAGCATGCCCGCGCGGCGATAGCCCAGGCCGCCCACACCGACGGCGAGGAGGAGAGACAGGGCGAGTAGCGCGTAATCGACCGGCCCGAGGTAGATGGCCGACTGCTTGTTCACGAGCCGCCACCCGCCCCATGCGGCTGCGGCGATGATGGCCATGAGGACGAGCGCCAGTCCCGAGGCGTCGGAGAAGTCGGACACCAGCCCCGTGTCTTCGCCCCACA
>JANXSH010000950.1 GCA_025356615.1 Planctomycetia bacterium
CTTCGAGTAGGGACCGCTCGTCCCGTTTCGGCCCATTCACGTTGAGATACTGACGCCGACTCGGTAGAATCGCCTCTTCCACTGAACACCGAACACCGAACACTCTGACCCGATGCACTCGCTGTCGAAACGAGCCTTGACGAGCCAACTCGCCGACGACCTCGGCTGGCTGGAGCAACACGCCCGGCGGGAGCCAGACCACGCGACGACGGCGGGCCTCCTCCGGCTCGCCGGGGCCGTCGTGCGCAACTGCGTCGGCCCTTTCCTCGACGAGCAGCCCCCGACGCCGCTGCACGTCGTCGTGGTCGGCGGCGCGGGGGCGGGGAAGAGTACCGTCGCGAACATGCTCTCGGGCAGCCTCCAGGCCGAGGCGAACGCCCAGGCCGGCTTTACGCGCCACCCGATCGCCTACACCAGTTCGGCGGGGCCGCTCGAGTGGGCGGCCCACCTGGGGTTCCTCGGCCCCCTGACGAGGCTCACTCTGCCGGGGCCGTCGAGCATCGACCAGGATGTCTACCAGGTGCGGCGGGTGCAGGCCGAGTCGGGCGGCATCGACCTGTTGCGCGAGTGGATCGTCTGGGACTGCCCCGACATGACGACCTGGGCCGCCGAGGCGTACATCCCGCGCCTGCTCGAAGCGGCGGGCCTCGCCGACGTGATCGTCTACGTCGCCAGCGACGAACGCTACAACGACGAGGTGCCGACGCAGTTCCTCAAACTCCTGCTCCAGGCGGGCAAGGCGGTCATCGTCTGCCTGACGAAGATGCACGAGGCGAACGCGGGGGCACTCGCCGAACACTTCCGCAAGGAGGTACTCGGCGGCCTGCCCGAGGTGCTGAGGCGGGGCGTCATCAGCGTGTTGCCGATTCCGTACCTGTCGGCGAAACAACTCGCCGACCCGGTCCGCGAGGCGGGCAAGTACCGCGTCCCATTGCTCAACCAGGTGGCCGTCCTCGGCCACCCGCCGGCGACGGCACGCCGCCGGACCATCGTCGGCGCGTGCCGCCTGTTGACGCAGCAGCAGGCGGCGCTCTTCGCCGTCGCCCGGCACGACGTGGAGGCGCTGGAGACGTGGCAAGACCTCGTCCACTCCGGGCAGGTCGAGTTCGACACGCGCTACCTGCGCGAATACCTGACGACCGAGAAGTTTCGCGGCTTCGACGAGGCGCTCGTGCAACTCCTCCAGCTGCTCGACCTGCCCGGCGTGGGGCAACTCATCTCCGGCACGCTCTACGTCGTCCGAACGCCCTACCGCCTCCTGCGCGGCTTCCTCACCAAGGCGATGACGCGCCCCGACGCGCCTTCCCGGCCCGAACAGCCGATCCTCGAGGAGTCGCTGACCGCGTGGATCGACCACCTACGCAAGGAGGCGGCTCGTAGGGCGAACAATCACCCGCTCTGGCAGCACCTCCACGCGGGGTTCCAGGGCGGCAAGATCGGCGAGCGGACGCAGGAGCGATTCGCGCAGGTCTACCGGGACTACCAGGCGGCCCTCTCGTCCGAGGTGACGCGCACCGCGCGGGCGATCTACGAACACCTCCAGAAGCGGCCCGTGTTGCTCAACACGCTGCGCTTGAGCAAGTTGGCGATCGAGGTGGCCGCCATCGGCGGCACGTTCGCCGCAGGCGGCATCGGTTGGCACGACGTGATCCTCGTCCCGCTCGTGGCGTCGCTGACGCACCAGCTCGTCGAGGTTCTCGGCAAGCAGGTCGTCGATGCCGAGCGCGAGGCGACTCGCGGGCGGCAGCAGCAGATCCTCCACGACAGCCTCTCGACGCCGTTGGCCGAGTTCCTCTGCCAGTGGCCGACGACCGGCGGATCGTCGTTCGAGCGGCTGCAACTCGCCCTGCGCCGGTTGCCGCTGGCGATCAAGGAGATCGAGGGGCGCGTCCGCGACGTGGTTGGCTCCCACCAGGCCCCGCCGCGCGGCTAGCGCGGAGCGATCGGCGAGAGAGACCCCATGACCTCGGAACCAATTCCTTCGATCCCCCCCCAAAGCGTTGCGGTCCTGCGCACCCTGTCGCCGGCGCTGCGCGGCCTGGAACGTGGGCTGCGCGGCTGGCTCGACACCTCGCGCCGCTACCCGCTGTCGATGATGCAGCGGGCCACGCTCGAGGGAGTGGCGACCGACCTCCGTCGGCAGTCCGACGCGCTCGATGTCGATCGGCCCCTCCTCGTCGTCATGCTCATGGGCGGGACGGGCGTTGGCAAGTCCACGCTCCTCAACGCCCTGGCTGGCGGGACCATCGCCCCGGCGTCGTTCACCCGTCCCACGACGCGCGACCCGATCGTGTACTACCACGAGTCGGTCCGGCCCGACCGGCTCGACCCCGCCTTGCGACATTGCAAGCTCATCCCGCACGACCGGCCGAACCTCGAACACAAGGTCATCGTCGATACGCCCGACGTGGACAGCACGGAACTGGCCAACCGGGACAAGCTCCTGCGCCTGCTCCCCGTGGCCGACGTGGTCCTCTACGTCGGGTCCCAGGAGAAGTACCACGACCAGATCGTCTGGGACATCTTCCAGCAGCAGCGGAAGCGCCGGGCGTTCGCGTTCGTCCTCAACAAGTGGGACCGCTGCACGCACACTTCGGCGACCGGGACGCGCCCCGACGAGGACCTCATCGCCGACCTCCAGGGCGAGGGGTTCGTCGATCCGCAGCTGTTCCGCACCTGCGCCCAGCTCTGGCTCGAGCGGGCGATGGGGATGGCGACGCCGGAGCCGCCCGAGGGCGAGCAGTTCCGCGAGCTATCGACGTGGATCGAGAACGGCCTGACGCGACTCGAGATCGAGGCGATCAAGGCGCGCGGCGTCGGGCAATTGTTGACGCACACCCGCGAGGCGCTCGCCGAGGCCGCTCCGCCGGACCTGGGCGAGATCCCCCAACGGGTGCAGGCCGCGTGGGCGAGGCCGCTCGCGGAGGAGGCGACGACCGTCGCGGACACGCTCGTCAACACGCTGGAGCCGTACCAGCGCGAGATCGAGCACCACTTCGCCCTCGAGGGGCAACGCCGATTTCGCGGAATCATGGGGTGGTATCTCCAGTTCGTGACGCGCGCCCGCTACGCCAGCAGCAGCCTCCGGGAGCGCATCCCGTTCGTGAGCCGATCGGCGCGTAAGGTCGAGACGCCTGCGGCGTGGGATCTGGCCCTGTTCACGAGCGCCTGCGCCGACGTGGCGTCGAACAGCCAGCTCGACGCGCGGGGCCGGGCGCTCGTCGATCGCCTGCTCATCGATGCCGACACGCAGGGCTTCCCGCTGTCGGTGCTGACCGAGCCGGTCGAAGCGCTGGCGAAGATCGACTGGCGGCAGCGCTGGGCGCGCGGCCTGACGGAGGGCCTCGACCAGATCGAGAAGACCTGGACGAAGCCGAGGGGAGTTCGCAGGGTACTGCAAGGGGGCATCGTCTTCCTGGCCGACTGGGTGCCGCCGGTCGCCCTTCTGGCGGCGCTGGGGAATCTCCTCTGGAAGGCGTTCGATCCGCAGGGGAAGGGCCTCTCGAACGGCTGGCTCGATATACTCCTACCCGCGATCATCCTCGGCGTGGTGCTATTCGTATTACAACTACTCATCTACCTCCTCCTGCCCTTGCGCTGGGCTGCGATCCGCGAGCAGTTCCACGACGAACTCGAACGCCGCGTCCGTGAGGAGTTGGACTCGGTGTATCACAAGGTGCCCATCGAGCTCGCGGAGGAGTTGGAGCGGGAGCGGAAGCAAGTCGAGAAGCTGATCGCCGACACGGGCGAGGTCGCGACCTGGCTCTCGGGCCGCGAGCAGTCGGCGAACATCGGCGGGTTGTACGGACGGGCGTAATAGGAGGCGTGACAATGGCCAGCTTTTCGCGGACGAACACGGGAGGGCACTTTTGGTCCCTCGACGCCCTTCTCGGGGCCGATGAGTTGTTCCAGGCGCTGAGCCAATTCCCGACGCTCACCATCTTTAAATCGAACGGGAGAGTACCGGCGGACGACACGGGGTTAGTGAGTTTGGAGGACTACGTCGCAAATTACGAAAAGTATGTAGATAGCCTGACTAATGAGTCAGTGTTCGATAATAAGGTAGATATCAAATTGTACACCGATATGACTCTGAACGCCTCGATCATTACGAGCGAGCCTTGTCCCGATACGGCGTTCAAGCTCTGTCGGTACAGCAAGCCCGTCCTCCATGTGGAGCCGTTGGCGATGGCGTACCACAAACAGTCGAACCAGATCAGGACCAACTGTACGGATTTGAAGAGTCCGATCCATTTCGGCCTGACATTCTCTCACCCCAATGTCTGGAATCGTTGTCGAGGCGACATCTCGAATCCCGACACCCGTACCCAGTTCCCCAACATCGAGTTGATTGAAAAGCTCAGCGAGTGGGTCAAGAAGCATAGCGAGCCGTGCAAGATCACACTTCCCGGCAGGGAGCAGACGCTTACCGTGCGCCTGGGCCGACAGGCGGGCCGCTGGGTCAACGAGCATACCGGGCTGGCCCGGCAGGGGATCTCGGTGAGGACGAGTCGCCCTGTGAAGGCCGAGCCCTCCTGGCTGACGCCCTCGGTCCTCCAACTGGCGCGGGTGATCCGCGACGAGGAGGACTTTACCGCCCTCCCGATCCTGTCGGACGCGCTGGAAGAGTCGGGTTGTGCGGATTCAATGGTCCTCCACCACTGCCGCAGCCAGCGAGAACACCTCAGAGGCTGCTGGGTCGTGGACATGCTCCTGGCCGACCGATAAAAGAGGAACGAGCGTATGGCCGAGGGGAACGTGCGACACAAACCCTACCTTATCGATCAGCGAGTTCCGGCTGGAAGAGTTCGTAGGTCTTGCACCCGCCACCGATATTGACTGCTGAGAACCCCTTCTGCAGCAGAATGCGGGTCGCCAAGTAGCCCCTCTGTCCCACCTGACAGTACAAAGCGATCTCCCGGTCTCGGGGGAGTTCACCCAGGCGGGACCGCAGGTCATCCACCGGGATGTTCACGGCTCCGGGGATGTGCCCGCTGGCGTATTCCTGCGGCGTCCGCACGTCTACCAGGACGGGGGGAGTGCCTCGAGGGACTACCAGGATCGCCTCGACATCGACCTGGGGATGGTCGCCCCGCAGTAGACCGGCCGCCACGAACCCCGCCATGTTGATGGGGTCTTTGGCCGACCCGTACTGCGGCGAGTAGGCCAACTCCATCTCCTCCAGGTCGAAGACGGTCATGCCGGCCTGGATCGCCACCGCCAGCACGTCGATGCGCTTGTCCACCCCGGCCCCGCCCACGGCTTGCGCGCCCAGCACCCGACCCGATTCCGGGTCGAAGAGCAGCTTGAGTGTCATCGCCTCGGCACCGGGGTAGTAGCCCGCGTGGTGCGTGGGATGGACGTAGACCTTGCGATAGGCCCGCTTCGCCCGCTTCAGCACCTTTTCCGATGCGCCGGTCAGTGCCGCCGTCTGCCCGAAGACCCGGACGATGGCCGTGCCCTGCGTGCCCCGGTAGCGCACGGCCCGCCCGAAGATGTGGTCGGCGGCGAGGCGGCCCTGGCGGTTGGCCGGCCCCGCCAGCGGCACCTGCGTCGGCTCGCCGGTCACGAAGTCCTTGACCTCGATGGCGTCGCCGACGGCGTAGATGTCCGGGTCGCTGGTCTGGAGGTGGTCATCGACCCGGATGCCGCCACGAGGCCCGACTTCCAGGCCCGCCTCGACGGCCAGCTTGTTTTCCGGGCGCACCCCGACGCCCAGGACTACCAGTTGGGCCGGGAGCCGTTGCCCCGACTTCAGCCGCACCGTGAGGCCGCCTGGCCCCTGCTCGAACGCCTCCGCAGAGTGACCCAGGAGCAACGACACGCCCTTGCCGGCCAATTCCCGAGCGAGGGGCGTCGTCATCTCCTTGTCGAACGGCGGCAACACCTGGTCTTGCATCTCGACCACGGTAGTCGAGATGCCCTGGCGGACGAAGTTCTCGACCAGTTCGAGGCCGATGAAACCCGCCCCGATGACCACCGCTTGCCTCACGCCCTGGTCCATGCGGGCCTTGATGCGGTCCATGTCCTGCAAGTTCCGCAGGGTGAAGATGCCCGGCAGGTCGATGCCGGGGAGCGGGGGCCGCAGGGGGGCCGCCCCAGGTGCGAGGATCAGCTTGTCGTAGGATTCCTCATACTCCCGTCCCGAAGCGAGGTCGCGGACGCGGACCTTCTTCCCCTCCCGGTCGATGGCCTCGACCGAGGTCCGCGCGCGCACGTCGAGATCGAAACGAGTCCGCAGTCGCTCGGGCGTGACGACCAGCAGCTTGTCCCGCTCGGCGATCTCGCCCCCCAGGTAGTAGGGTAGGCCGCAGTTGGCGAACGACACGTCCGGCCCCCGCTCGAACAGGACGATGTGGGCGTCTTCGGACAGGCGACGGGCGCGGGTCGCCGCAGATGCCCCGCCGGCCACGCCCCCGATGATGAGGAGTTTCACGAGCAGACCTCCTTCGTCGCACAGCACTCGGCCGGCGCGCCCTCGACCCGATTCCACGGCATCCGGGCCAGCACTAGGCCCATGCCGCAGGTGTCGGTGATGCCGGCGAAGACCAGCCCCGCCGCGACGAAGGCGGCAAGGGCGAGGAAGGCGGGATGGACGAGCCAGCCGAGCAACACGCCCAGCAGAACGAGCGACCCCGCCGCGATCCGCACCTGCCGCTCCAGCGAGATCGCCTTCTTCCCCCGCACGACGGGCAATCCGCATTCCGCCCAGGCCAGGGTGCCGCCCTCGACGTTGACGACGTTCATGAAGCCTGCGGTCAGGAACTTCTCGCACGCCTGCTTGCCCCGGCTCCCGGAACGGCAGATGACGTACAGCGGTTCATCCCGCTTGTCGTGGCGGGCCTGCATCACTGCCGCGGGATCGAGTCGGTCCAGCGGGACGTTGCGGGCATCGGCGGCGTGCAACTCCCGGTGTTCCACCGGCGTCCGCACGTCGAGCAAGTCGATCCGCCCGCCCTTGCACCGTTCGGCAAGCTCCTGGGGGCTGATGGTCGTGACGCTCATGGCGATCTCCTTTCGTGGGTCGGGTCTTGGTCGGTGCGACCGCCGACCGTGTTTGGCTTCGGGTGGGCGTCCGCACGGGCGGGAGCCGAACTCGGCTCGCAGCTGCCGCCCATTCAGGTCTTGACTCCCAGGCGGGGCAGGATCCAAGCCTGGAGAAGGATCCAGAGAGCGAGGACGCCCAAAGGGATGAGGAATTCCATCGGTTTGCCTCCCTTGCGCGGAAGGGCGAAGTTGGTGTTCATTGGTTGATAGGTCTCGATGTCGCGATTCTTCATAGCGAAAAACTCAACTCGTGCCGCCGCCGAACCGCGCCTCGATGCAGGCCATGATGTTGGCCAGGTGGGGTTCGGCGATCCGGTAGTACACCTTGCGCCCGTCCCTCTCGCCGGTCATGAAGCCGCACCGCTGCATGAGGCGCAGGTGTTCGGAGGCCATGTGGCTGGGGATGCCGCAAGCCTCGGCCAGGTCGCCGACCGTGTAGC
>JANXSH010000960.1 GCA_025356615.1 Planctomycetia bacterium
CACCTCCCCGGTCCGGCTCCCCCTCCCCTTTAGGGGAGGGGGTTGGGGGGTGGGGTCAGCCTCTCACCGACCTCGAGGGAAGGGAGAACCAGAAGCGTCGGAAGCCGCCTTCCGCGCCGCCGCCCGCCGATCCGACTTCGCCCTCGTCATCGCCCCGGAGTTCGACGACATCCTCGCCGGGCGTTGCGAGTGGGCCGAAGGGGAGGGTTGTCGCCTCCTCGGCCCCTCGGTCGAGGCGGTGCGTCTGACCGCCGACAAGCTGCGTTTGGCTGCACATCTGACCCGCGCGGGGGTGCAGACGATTCCGACACTCCCCTTCACGCGTACTCCTCCGTGGCCTCCTCCCTACGTCTGCAAGCCCCGATTCGGCGCGGGGTCGCAGGACACCATCCTCGTCTCTTATCTGGACGATTTACCCGCTCACCCTGACATGCTCGTCCAGCCCTATCTCGCGCCGCGCCACGGGGCGCTGAGTCTTGCTTGCATCGGAGGAACGCCGCTCATCCTCATGCGACAGACGCTCTCCGACGACGGCCGGTTCCGCTACCTCGGCGGCGAACGCGCCCTCGACGTGGACGACGCCCCGTATCGCGAGCTGGCCCGCGCGGCGCTCGAGGCGGTGCCGGGACTAACAGGTTACGTCGGCTTCGATCTTCTCTGGCCCGCGGGCGAAAGTCGTCCGGTCGTCGTCGAGATCAACCCGCGATTGACGACCTCCTACGTCGGCCTGCGCGCGCTCTGCGAAGGCAACCTGATGCAGTCACTCCTCGATACCGTCATGGGTCGCGCCATCGTGCAGCCCGTCTTCCGCGCGGGGGCGATGCGGTTCTCCTGCGACGGGACGATCATCGTGTAAAGTGCAGGTGGACACTGCCGACGAGGAGGCACAGGAACCAACCCAGGCCAATGAGCGCTATCCCGAACGCGGGGAGCAGAGCGACGACCAGCGCCAGGGCAAAGAACCCGGCGCTCCAGACGTAGAACCAGCCCCAGATGGTCGCCCCGAGCGTGGAGAAGCCCATGCCGCTCAGCACCGCGAGGACGGGGGCGAGCGGGATCGGTTCGTGGACTACCGTGTTGAGCAAAACCAGTGTCAGGAAGCTGCCATAATATCCCGGCACGAGGCTCCATATCTGGCGCTCGGCCGGCGTGAGTGCGGGCCGGCGGCGCGTCCCGTCGCGCGGCGAGCCTTCCTCGACGGGACGCCAGCGGACGACGAGGACCATCATGAGGCAGATCTGGATCGCCTTCGTCGCCAGGATCGCGGGCCAGATGCGGTTCGACGGGAGGGCCCACTGCCAGTAGTTGCACACGCAGCAGCCGACGAGGATCGTCAGGCCGAGCGAGAGCAGCAGCGGCGTCCAGCCCCGGCGGAGCAAGTCGAGGTGCCGACGGTTGAGCGTCCGGCGCATGCGCCGCCAGGGGGTGGCGCGCCGGGCGACGACCGCCCCGCCGTCGGCGGCGGCCCGCAGGTCGGCGGCGAGGGCGGAGGCCGTGGCGTACCGATCGACCGGGCGCTTGGCGAGCGCCTTGAGGCAGACCGCCTCCAGGTCGCGCGACAGGTGCGGGGTCAACGAGCGTGGGGGGGCCGGCAGTTCCTCGACGACGCGCGCGGCGAGGGCGTGGGCGGGGCCGGTGAACGGCAACTGGCCCGTCAGGAGTTCGTAGAGCATGACGCCGAGCGAGTAGACATCGCTCCGCGCGTCCGCACTGTGTCCGTGGCCGGTCGCCTGCTCCGGCGGCATGTACGGCAGCGAGCCGAGGATGTGGCCGTCCCGCGTCGGCGAAGTCACCGTCGTCCCCTCGTTCGCCTCGAGCCGGGCGAGCCCGAAGTCGAGGACGTGCGGCATACCGGCGGCGTCGATGAGGACGTTGCCCGGCTTCAGGTCGCGGTGGCAAACGCCCTGCTGATGCGCATATTCGACCGCGTCGGCGATGCGCGCGACGAGCCGGGCGATCTCGGGGGAGCCGACTTCGTGCTGCTGGCACCAGGCGCGCGGGTCTAGCCCTTCGACGAACTCCGTCACGATGTAGTAGGGCGGCCCGTGTCGGCTGTAGTCGAACAGGCGCACGATGCCGGGGTGCTGGAGTCTCCCCGTCGCCCGCGCCTCGAGCTGGAACCGCGACACCGCCTCGGGCTGATCGAGCCGGACGCCGTGCAGCACCTTGACCGCGACGCGGCGCTTCACGTCCGGGTCGAAGGCGAGGTACACGACCCCGAAGCCGCCCGCGCCGAGTTCCCACAGGACGCGATACGGGCCGATGCGCTCGGGCCGGCCCTCGACAGGCGGCAGGAGCTGGTCGAGCATGTGCATCGCGCCGGCTAGCGCGGGATACCGCGCGAGGACCGCGTCGCGGTCGATCGTCTGACCCGCCTGGAGCGTCGTCAGCACCGCGTCGAGGGCGGCGGCGACTTCTTCTTCACATTCGATCGATCGCGTCTCGGGCATGGGAGTAGGCTCGCGGATATTGGATCCATTGACATGATTCTACCACGGGTCGCCTTCGTCGCGCCAACCTATAATCTCGATATGAGCATGCGTCAGGCCGTCATCGTCGGTCCCGAATCGTTCGCGGTGCGCCAGGTACCTCGGCCCACGCTGCGCGGTCCGGGGGAGATCCTCCTGCGGACGATCGCCTGCGGACTCTGTTCGGGCGACCTCATGCCCTGGTATCTCGCGCGCAAGGTCGGGACCGTCCTCGGCCATGAGCCGGTGGGGCGGGCCGTCGAGGTCGGCGCGGAAGTCACAACGATCCGCGTCGGCGACCTGGTGTTCGTGCATCACCATGCCCCCTGTATGTTGTGCGACGAGTGTCGGCGCGGTGCCCACGTCCACTGCCCCACCTGGAAGCAAACGGCGCTCGATCCGGGCGGCATGGCGGAGACCATCCGCGTCCCGGCGGAGATCGTGCGAGCCGACGCCTTCGCGGTCAACGACCTGCACCCCGAGCAGGCGTTGTTCATCGAGCCGGTCGGCTGCTGCGTCAAGGCGTTCGAGCGTCTCGGCGGGCGGGACGCCGTCGCGGGCCGACGAGTCGTCGTCGTCGGCTGCGGGATCATGGGATTGCTCAACATTCAGACAGCGCTGGCCTACGGCGCGGCGGAGGTCGTCGCCGTCGAGCCGGACGCGGCCCGCCTTGCCGTCGCCCGCAACAGCGGGGCGATGCAGGCGTGGACCCCGGAAGAGGCCGAAGGGCGTCTGCGCCATTGGGCCGACATCGTCGTCATCGGGCCGGGCCATCCCGAGGTGATTCGGCAGGCGCTCGATTTCGTCCGTCCCGGCGGGGCGGCGTGCCTGTTCGCGCCCACACCGCCCGGCGTGCTAACGCCGCTCGACCTGGGCGAACTCTACTTCCGCGAAGTCGGCCTGGTGCCGGCCTACTCGTGCGGCCCCGTCG
>JANXSH010000962.1 GCA_025356615.1 Planctomycetia bacterium
TTCAACCGCAACCAGGGCAACATCCTCGCCGCGCGGGCCGAAGTCGGACGGACCTACCAGGTCGTCCGCCAGGTCGAGTTGTCGCTGACGCAGCGCTTGACGCTGGCGTATCAGCGCTACCGCGCCGGCCTGGAGCAGGCCGGTACGTTCTCGAAGAGCATCCTCCCCGACGCCGCCGAGGCACTACGGTTGGTGCAACTCGGCTACGCGAAGGGCGACACGCGGTACGACTACACCGCCGTCCTCCAGGCCCAGAACACGCTCGCCCAGGCCCAACTGGGGTACGTCGGCGTACTAAACGACCTTCAGCGCGCGGTCAGCGAGATCGAGGGATTGTTGCAGCGCGAGGCCGTCCTGGGGACTTGCACGAACCAGGGGCATCAGGCAGAATGAGGGGGGGGCTGGAGGACCGAATCGTCTTTCCAGGTGCAATACCGTCTCGACGCTGGCACACGCGACGCGGTTCGTATAACATCCACTCCGAACCCCGAGGAGGCCGCATCATGGTCGAGGAGTGGATGCCGCCGCTGCAACTGCCGCTGTCGCCGACCCAGTTCGTCCAGCTGCCGCGCAACGCCGCCTTCAAGTACACTTATTACGAAGGTCTCGCCTGGATCCATCCCCAGCCAAGGTACTATCACGCGCTGTTGTCACTGCCCAGCCTCGAGATCGAGGGCACGGCGGACGTGTCGCTCCGTCCCTTCGCGACGCGCGATTGGTCGCCGCTGGCCGACTTGTTCGCCGGGGCGTTCGCCTCGCACCAGCCCTTCGCCGGGCAGGAAGAGCCGGGCCGGCGCTTCGCAGCACGCGAGGCGCTCGACCGCACCGCCGACGGCGGGGATGGCCCCTGGATCGAGCGGGCCAGCTTCGTGGCCTTCGACCCGGCGAACGCCATCCTCGGTGCGATCATGGTGACGCTGTTGCCGGCGCTCGACCCGACCCACTGGGACAGTTACTCGTGGGAGGATCCGCCCCCGGCGGATTGCATCGAACGCCGACTCGGTCGGCCCCATCTGACGTGGATCTTCGTCGATCCGCGACGCGCGGGGCGCGGCATCGGCTGCGCCCTGTTGCGGGCGTCCGCGTCGGCGTTGGTCGCGATGCGCTACGACGAACTCGCCAGCACCTTCATGCTCGGCAACGAGTCGAGCATGCTGTGGCATTGGCGCGCGGGGTTCCGTTTGCTGAGTTTTCCGGGGTCGAAGCGGCGGGAACTGGATTGACGACTTTCCTCCCCCAGGAATTCTCTGCCCGATCGTCCGAAGTCGCCCCCATCCCTTGCCATCGCATTTCCATTCCCGAGAATCTTCGTATCGACTTCGGGATGCGGCATTTCTCCCTAGACCCTCTCTGCGGGGCAGGGAATGCCTCGATCAACGGGAAATCGGCCCTTTCGGGGTCTACGAAAGATTGCCGCTTTCTACGGCACTCCAGTTGCTATAACTGGTATCGAACGGCTCCACGCGGCGCTCGATGACCCCGTTCGCAGGATGTAGGAAACACGATGCCTCAGATATTTCATCGAAGCTTCAACACGCTATCGCTGGTCAGCATCTACGGCTCCGTCTTCGCGGTCGCGGGGATCGGCTGGGCGCTGTCCGTCCTCGCGCGGTCGTCCTACGCCACGAACATCGGCATCACGCGCGAACAGCCGGTGCCCTTCAGCCATCAGCACCACGTTTCGGAACTCGGGATCGACTGTAGGTTCTGCCACACCTCGGTCGAGGACTCCTCCTTCGCCGGCATCCCGCCTACGAGTACGTGCATGAAGTGTCATTCGCAGATCTGGGTCGGCAGCAAGATGCTGGAGCCGGTGCGAGAGAGCTACAAGACCGACCAGTCGATCCCCTGGAATCGCGTTCACCAGCTGGGCGACTTCTGCTATTTCAACCACTCGATCCACGTCAAAAAGGGCGTCGGCTGCGTCACATGCCACGGCCGCGTCGATCAGATGCCGCTCATGTGGCAGGACAAGACGCTCCTGATGGAGTGGTGCCTCGACTGCCACCGCGCCCCAGAGAAATACGTCCGCCCACGAGACAAGATATTCGACATGACCTACGAACGCAAGGATCCCGACGAGGGCCGGCGGCTGCTCGAGGAGTACCAGATCAAGTCGAAGATGAGCTGTAATGCGTGCCATCGATGAGAGCTGTAGGGTGGGTCGAGCGGAGCGAGGCCCA
>JANXSH010001017.1 GCA_025356615.1 Planctomycetia bacterium
GGACGGGCTGGTCCAACCCCGCCTACGACCAGCTGCTCGATCAAGCCGCTCACACCGCTGATGCCCGCGCCCGCTTCGGGATTTTCCAGCAAGCCTGCCTCGCTCCGCTCGACCCACCCTACAACGTCACTCCGCCCCGAAGTCTGGGTTCAGTTCATGCGCCTTCTTCCGGTCGGCCTCGGCGTGGGCGCTGTCGCCCTTGCGGGCGTATGCCTGACTGCGGACGTAGTACGACAGCGCGAGGCGCGGGTCGAGTTCCACGGCCCGCGTGCAGTCGGCGATCACTCGTTCGGGGTTTCCGCTCTCCAGGGAGAGCGCCGCCCGGTAGGCATAGGCAACCGCGAGGGTCGGCTCGAGTTCGATGGCGCGGTCGAAGCCGCGCAGGGCCGACCGGGTGTCGCCGATCCGCACGAACGCGATGGCTCGGTTGAGTTCGGCGACGGCTAGGGTCGGGTCGCGCCGCAGCGACTCGGTGTAATCGACGATCGCCCGCATCACATTCCCCTTTGCCAGCTGGGCGGCGGCGCGGTTGGCGTAGGCGAGCGTCCTTTCCGGGTCGAGGCGCAGCACCTCGTCCCAATCGCGGATGCTCGCCTCGTGATCGCCCTTGCCGAAATAGGCCCCCGCGCGGGTGAAATAGACGGTCGTCTGAGCGGGGTCGAGTTTCAGCGCCTCGTCGCAATCGGCCAAAGCCTGATCGTTGGCACCGAGGTTGAGATGGGCACCGGCGCGGTTGGCGTAGGCGAGGGCGAGGCCCGGTTCCAATTCGATGGCCCGCGTGCAGTCGTCGATGGCGGGTTGGAGTTCGCCCCGGTTGAGGCGGGCACCGCCGCGATTGGCGTAGGCGGACGCGAGGCTCGGGTCCAACTCGATGGCCCGCGTGCAGTCGGCGATGGCGCTGTCGGTGTCCCCTTTTTGCAGGTGGGAGGCGGCCCGGTTGGCGTAGGTCATGGCACAGTCTGGGTCGTCCCGGATCGCCTCGGTGGACGCGGCGATGGCGTGATCGAAGTCGCCTTCCTCGAAGTGGTCCCTTGCCTGGTCAGAGTGCCCGTCGCGCGCCCGAGTATGGATGCCGTGGACGGCACTCAACGCCATCACCCCGACGACCGCGAGCGCCACCCCCGCGCCCGCGACGGTGCGCAAGGACCGACCGAAGAGAGGCGCGCCGTCCGCCCCGCGGAATGGGTGGAGCAACTGCCCCCAGAAATCGTCGGGGACGTGGTCGTCGGTGCCGAAGTTCGCGGGCAACTTGCCGGGGGGCATGTGGAAGGTGCCGAAGACGACATCGAGGACCGGGAACGTCGAGGCGAAATTCTTGTCGAGTCCCTCCGCCTCGGTCGTGTGGTGCCAGCGATGGAACACGGGGCTGGCGAAGAGGAAGCGCAGCGGCCCGAAGGTCCAGTTCAGATTCGCGTGGACCATCGCCGAGTAGAGGATGTTGACCGGCACGAGCAGGAGCAGGGCCGCAGGCGAGAAGCCCAGGAACAGCACGACCACATCCGCCAGGCAGAACGAGAGCAAGACGTTGACGAGGTGGAAGCGAGAGGCGGACAGCCAGTCGAGTACCGTCGGCGAGTGGTGGATGGCGTGGAATTTCCAGGCCAGCCGGGTGTGGAAGAGGCGATGCACCCAGTAGAGCAACACGTCCTGGATCACCAGGACCGCCACGCACTGGAGCCATAGGGGTAAAGTGCCCACCCGAGGGAACAACGATTCGCGCCCGCCCAACAGCAGCGACACGCCGACCGCCAGGATCGCCGTCCGGCAGAGTCGCACGATCACCGGGGCGACGAACCAGTACATGAGATCCGTCCCTGCGGACCTCAGCCGACTCCACCAGTAGACGCCGGGGTTGCACGGCATCAGCCGAGCCGCCACCCCGAAGAAGGCCGCGAGGCCGATCAGCCAGGCCAGCGATACGAGCCAGGAGTCACCGACCGAAAGGATCCAGTCCATGCGAGCGCACCTCCCCACCTGGGGCCATACCTTACCCAAGCGGGCGTGTAACAGATTCCGGTGTCGGGGAAAAGGGCTAACCTTGCAATAGGGTGTGACTGTGGAAGTAGGCGAAGCCCAGGGGTTGCAACCCCTGGGCTTGGGGCAATACTCCTTATTGCCTACTTCCATAGTCATACCCCTTGCAATACAGTGTTTAGTGTTCAGAGTTCAGTGTTCAGGAAAGCGCGTGTGGCCGGGGTCGAGCGCAGCGAAAACCCCGGTGGCCTGACACTCGTTTCACGGCTTGGGGCGAAGCGAGTCGGGCTG
>JANXSH010001039.1 GCA_025356615.1 Planctomycetia bacterium
GCTCCCCCTCCCCTTTAGGGGAGGGGGCTGGGGGGTGGGGTCAGCCGCTCACCGGCTTCCCCTTACCTCTTGTGTAGACACCAATGACTCAGCGGCAAGAGGGGTTCTTCGCATGACATAGACTGAATTCGATGTCGGATCAGGGCACCGTTTCGATCGAGTCGCCTGTGGGCAAATCGATCGTCATCGGCTGGACGAATTTCGGATCCCTTGTCGTCACCTTGCGTCCCGGCCCGAAGAACTCGACCTGGCGCAGGTTGAAGTAGCTGTTGACTTTAGGGGCCGATTGCAACGTGGATAGGAAGTCGAAACGGATGGCCGATTCCGTTGCCGCCGTCGTGGTAATCTTGACATCCGTAAGACGAACCGGAGCCGCAGCAGAGCCTTCGCAGTTGGAGAAGACGAGGCCAAACTTCGTGGCGTTCTTCAACTGGAGCTGTTCGAGGTGTGTGCCGTGACACTTGCCCCAGAAGCTGATGAGAGCCTTGGCCTTGTTCCCGCCGTCGAGTGTGATGCCACGCAACTGGAAGCCGCCGACGTTATCGACGAGCAACATTGTGGATCCGGGAGCACCGGCGGACGGATAGTACCATGTGACCGCGCGTCCAGCGCTGGCCTCGATGGTCAGGTTCGGAACCTTGATGTGGACGTTGGCCTCTTTCACATCCCCCTCGAGCAGGATGAGGTCGCCGTCCTTCGCTTGACGAAGGGCCATTTCGAGGGCACCCGGAGAGTTCCCGAGAACGCGGAAGGTAGCTCGCTGGGGCAGTTTCGGATCGATCGGCTCCGGCTTGGCGAAAACGAGGAAGTAAACCAGGAACGCAGCGGCGACGAACACCACGCCGCCCGCGATGCCGAGCAACAAGGGCAACTTCCCCTTCTCGAGGATCTGGTTCGCAACAGAAGGGCGTTTCCGCGTCGGACGACGAACGGGCGTCGGGATGACGTATGCTTCGGACTCTTCGGATGACTCAGCCTCGGGTTCGACCAGCGGCGGGAGTGGGGCGGCCGTAGCCGTCGCCATTTCCGCAGCGCTGACACGAGGGGAAGACTTCGTCGTAGTAGTCGCCGGAGCGGATGCGGCCCGGACGGGCTGCGGGGTGGGGACCGCGACTGGCTGTTCGAGCCTGGGCGGCGCGACGGGCCGAGGGGCCGGCGCGGCGGGCCGCACGGGCATCGGCGGTGGTGCTTGTGTAGGTCGGGGCGAAGCGAGCGGGGCTGGGGCGACCGGAGCGGGGCGCGGCGAGGGGGGAGTCGGGATGCGTGGCGCGATCGGGGCCGTCGGGGCTGCCGAATTGGTCGTCGTCGGGGCGGTGCCGTTCACCTGCCAATTCTTACCAGGGCCAGCTTCGGCGGCGGCTGCCCGAGCCGCCGTCATGCTCGCTTCGCCGGGCTTGAGAGAGACCGTCGCCGCCAGGCTGAATGTGGGCATCTCTTTGTCGGGCGGGGGCGGGATCGGCGTCTGGGTCCACGGCGCGAGGGCGTCGGCCACCTCCTGCGGCGTCTGATAACGGTTCTCCGGCTGCTTGGCCATCATCTTTTCGAGGACGGCGATGATCCCCTCCGGGATGTCGTTGCGGTAGGTGCGGATCGACTTCGGCTGGCGGGTCTGGTGCCAGATCAACTTCTGGGCGACGCTGCCCTCGGTGAACGGGGTGCGTCCCGCCAGGCACCAGTAGAACGTGCCGCCCAGACTGTAGATGTCGGCGCGGATCGTGGCGGTGTGCGATTCGATCGCCTGCTCGGGGGCGAGGTAGTCCGCCGTGCCGAGGACGTTCTCGTCGTATTGCTTGGTGAGCTGGTCTTCCTCATCGTGGAAGAACCGTGCGAGGCCCATGTCAAGGACTTTGACGATACCGCTGCGATCGACGAGGATGTTGCCCGGTTTGATGTCGCGGTGGACCAGCCCGGCCACGTCGTGGGCGTGCTGGAGGCCGAACGCGGCCTGTTGGATGTAGTGGGCCGCGCGGATCGGGTCCATCGGCCCGACCTTCTTGATGATCTCTTGCAGGCTCGCCCCGTCCACATGCTCCATGACGAGGTAGTGGAGCTTGTCGTCCTGATCGACATCGTAGGCGCGGACGATGTTCGGGTGGTCGAGGGCGGCGACGGCGCGGGCCTCTCGATGGAAGCGGTCGAGCGACGAACTGTCCTCGGCCC
>JANXSH010001071.1 GCA_025356615.1 Planctomycetia bacterium
GCCCCGCCCGGCGGCAGCGAGAGGAACCCCTCGGCGATGTCCCAGGTCAGGCAGATCCGCTTCAAGCTGTCGCAGACGGACTTGATGAGCGCCAGCGCGCGGTCCTCCTCCGGCGTCACGAGGACGACCAGCGTACACCGCGCCCGCAGGTACAGATCCAGCGTTTGCTCGAACGTCATAGGCGGAACTCCACGATGGAGACGCCCCAAGCCCACCGGTTGCAACCGGTGGGCTTCGGTAGGCTTCTTTTCACTCGATCACCACCAGATTATCCCGATGAACGACCTCCGAATACGGGCTGGTCCCGAGAACTTCGCGGATCCGCTCCGTGCGGACGCCGCGCAGCCGATCGACGGCGGCGGAGGCGTAGTTCGTCAGGCCGCGCGCGAACTCGACGCCGTCGGGGTCGCAGATCGACACCACGTCGCCCTTGCTGAACGAGCCTGTCACCTGAACGATGCCGATCGGCAGCAAGCTCCGGCCCTGGTGTTGGACAGCGTCTCGCGCGCCAGCGTCCACGACGATGCGCCCTTGGGGCCGGGCCGTGTAGCCCAGCCAACGCTTCCAGGCGGGGAGGCTGCTCGGCGCGGGCAGGAAGAGCGTGCCGACCACCTCGCCAGCGAAGATCGCGTCGAGGACGCCCGGTCTCGCCCCGCTGGCCATGATGACCGATTCGCCCGCCACGGTGGCGAGGCGCGCGGCTCGCAACTTGCTCCTCATGCCGCCGGAGCCGAGGGCGCTCTTGCTGGCCTGGGCGTGGTCCATCACGTCGGCGATCTGATCGACGGTGGGGATCGACGTTGCCGAGGGGTCTACCGTCGGGTCGCTGGTGAACAGCCCGTCCACGATGCTGAGTAGGACGAGCAACGGGGCCTGGAGGAGGTTCGTGACCATCGCGGCGAGGTGGTCGTTGTCGCCGAGCTTGATCTCGGCGACGCTGACGGTGTCGTTCTCGTTGATGATGGGCAGGCAGCCCCACTCGAAGAGCGAAAGGATGGTGTTGCGAATGTTGAGGTAGCGTGTCCGGCTGTCGAAGTCGGCAGCGGTGAGAAGGAGCTGGGCCGTCGGGATGCCGTGCCGTGCCAGGCAATCCTCCCAGGCGCGCATGAGGAATGGCTGGCCGACGGCGGCGCACCCTTGCAACTCGCGGAGGTCGGTGGGTCGCTTGCCGAGGCCGAGCCGACCCACACCCGCGCCGATGGCCCCGGAGCTGACGAGGGCGACCTTGCGGCCCGACTGGCGGACGCGCTGGATCTGGTCCGCCAGGGCGGCGAACCGCGCCGGGTCGAGCGTCCCGTCGGGCCGGGCCAGCACGTTCGTGCCGACCTTGACCACGACCGTATGCGCCCCGGCGATGACCTCCTGCCGTACCACGTCCGCCATGCGTTCGACTCTCCGTTCCAGATCGCGCCGGGATCACTCCCGTCATCTGAGGTCAAGTATAGCGATCCGTTGAGGACGCGAGCATCGCGCTGGTTCTCGTCCGCTCGCTTGGACATTCCTCAGCGCCGCCAGGGGCGAAGGATCGGGAACCAGTAGGCCGACCCCAGAGGCCAACCCACGAACGCTGCGATGAGCGCCGGAATGCCCAGAATTAGAATGATGCTCCAGGCGGACGGCTGGCGCGTGAACTTTCCTGCCGAAACGTGATTGACGCGAATCATCGTGTCGAGGTTGGTCAATCCCTCCTTTGTGATACTGTACCCGTCCGGCACCCCGGCGCAAAAACGGCCACGGGACAGGTGGGGGTGTACACCAGGAAGCTTGACCTCACCTACCACTGCTCTGTTTCGGATCTCGATGGACTTTACGGATTTAGCCCGGACCAGTTGATCCATCTCCTGGAAGGAGATTCGCGTCGGCCAAGGGTCGTAAGCCCAGTGATACCCGACCACCAGGAGCGCGCCGAACGACACCGAGCCGACCATCCAGCGTCGTGCCGATGGTTGAGCGCCGGGCGTCGCGCCGGCGGGACGAGGTGGGCGCGTCTCCTTCTCGAGTAGCGCCAGGATATCGCCGTTGCCCCGCGCACGGGCGATCTCGGCGGTGGTCTGTCCCAGCGAACTGACCGCGTTGGTATCGACCCCGTGGAGCAGCAGGATCTTGACGACTTCCGTGTGCCCCCCGGAGGCCGCGTGCATGAGGGCCGTCTCCCCCAGGTCGTCGGGGAGGTCGAGCGAGGATCCCCTCCGGGCTGCCGCACGCACCGCCCCGACGGCACCACTCTTCGCCGCGTGCCAAAGGCCCTGTGGCACTTGCGACAACTCCGCCAGATGCCAGAGGCATGGCCCCAGCAAAATGCCCGGCATGGCGAAGACCAAACTGATCCCGAAGGCGGGTAACAGTCGGTACGGCATACTCTCGGTCTCGTCGGTGACGAGGGAGAGCGCCATCAGTCCGAGGATCGTCCCGCCGAACGCCACGAAGGCAGCGCCGAGCAGCCAGCGCGCCCGACGGATGAGCCAATCGACCCGGCGCGGCGGTGGCTCTTCGATCGCCTGAAGTGGCTTCGCGAGGACGAGTGTGGCGGACGGGGCCGGTGCCACTGGTATCGAGAGGCCGGCAAGGGCAGCGCCGAACTCGCGAGCGTCGGCGAAGCGGGATCGCGGCTCCTTACTCATCGCCCGCAGGACGACCCGCTCGAGGGCGGGGTCGAGGTCGGGCCGAAATCGTCGGGGCGGGGGCGGCTCGTCGCGCAGCACCGCGCCCAGCACGGCGACGGCCGGCCCCTCGAACGGCAGCCGACCCGTGAGCGTGTGGTAGAGGACGACGCCGACGGCGTACAGGTCCGTCCACGGGCCGACTTGATCGGCCCGCCCCGCAGCCTGTTCCGGGGCCATGTAAGCCGGCGTGCCGATGACCGCGCCGTCCGAGGTCAGCCCCGCGCCCGCCTCTTCCGGGCGAGCCAGGCCGAAGTCGGTGAGAATAGCCCGGCCGGCGGCGTCGAGCAGAATGTTGCCCGGCTTCACGTCGCGGTGGATGATCCCGTTCGCGTGGACCTCTGCCAGGCCGTCGAGGACTTGCCGGGCGAGGACGACCACCTCACGAATGTCGTCGAAGCGGCCCCGCTGCTCCAGAACCTGCGCTAACGACGGGCCGTCGATGTACGCCATGACGACGAAGGCGGCTCCGTCGTGTTCGCCCACATCGAAGATGGGGCAGACATTCGGGTGCAGGATGCGAGCTGCGGCGCGGGCCTCGCGCTGGAACCGTTGCGCGCGCGAAGCGCGCTGCTCCGCCGGGCCGTCCAGGCGGGGCAGTTTGAGCGCGACGATGCGGTCGAGGTGTGGGTCGTGTGCGCGATACACCGTCCCCATGCCGCCCGCACCGAGCCGCCCCAGGAGGCGGTATCGGCCAATGGCCTCGGGTAGCGGATGATCGACGGTGGGCGTCATAACGTTGACCGGCCTGGATGAATGGTGGCTCGATTGACCCGACTCCTATGGTCTACCATACTCCCCCGCCCCTGGGCCGACAAACGAATATCCGCGTGCTGCCGTCGAGGAAGATCAGCGAAGGTTTGGAGGGGTCGTCGTGCTTGCCGAAGGTCATGATAGGCTTGCTGGTCGCGGCCCCGTCCGTTGGCGTAAACGTGATCGCTTTAACAGGTCTATCTTCATCCCCCGCCGAACCGAAGTCAACGAGTTTCCTGTGCTCATGACTTCCGACCACGCGGATGACGAACCCGTCCGGCACATTGGCGCAGAATCGGCCCCGAGTCAGTTGAGGGTGTTCGCCATGATTCGCGACCCCCTGCTATGACTTCGTTCCTGTTGATAGGGAGGTCAACAGGGCCAGTAAACGCTGAGACATGCTGGGAATACCCGCACGAAAGCCCGCTGAGGGCTGATTTCGTCGTGGATTCCCGGCAAAACAAAAGCCGCAAGTCACCTACTGGTGGTAACTTGCGGCTTAGTCGGGGCAAGAGGATTCGAACCTCCGACCTCACGGTCCCGAACCGTGCGCTCTAGCCAAACTGAGCTATGCCCCGATCATTCCTGACGTGAGTAATGATATCCAGTGAGGTGGATTTGTCAACCTCACCTCACCTGGCTGCATCCCCTGGGCAGGGCTGTTCCGTGTTTCGGTAAGTCGAAGAGCGATGGTACGACAATTCTCGACTTCCGTCGGACGGTAAACAGGTTACTCGAACAGAGAACAGCCCTGATCCCCTGAGAGCGCACGACATAATTTACAGAGGTGGGGATCAGCCAGCGCGGCGGTAGCGGCGCTGTCCCGTGGCCACTGCCTGGGAAGTCGTGAGGAAATCGAAGGGCGTAGGGAAGTCCGTTCGTGCGCAGAGCCAGTCGGCGATCCTCTGGGACTATGTGATCAAAAGGTATTTTGTTCCTTGACCAGCAGCGTGCCGTCGGCGTCGAAGAAGCCGATGTCGTCGATCTGGTAGAAGCCGGCGGTGACGGCGGCGAGCCGCCGGCACAGGGTGACGCAAACGAGCCTCGCGTCGTCCATCGGGTCGTGTAGGGTGAAGAGTTGTTTCGTCTGGATCGTGCGCTCCATGAGCGGGATGTGGTGCGGGCCATCGCACGTCTCGAGGAAGGCGGCCCAGGTGTTGAGTTCGGCGCGAATGCCCTCCTCGTCGGCGCGAAAGCGCTCGAGGAGTAAGGGGGCACTCACACCGAGGTCCGCCGAGGTGTCCAACGAACCGAAGACGCGATACCACATGCCTTGCCTCGATCCCGGTCCGATCCGTATTCATCCGTTCGATCTGTCGAATCCGTGTCCCATTGTATTTTCGTTCATCGCTTTTTGGAGTAGCGGGGTTCTTCTCGCGGCGGGACGGCGGCGAGGATCTGGCGGACGATGTCGTCGCTGGTCAGCCCCTCGGCCTGGGCCTGGAAGTTGCACGCGACGCGGTGCCGCAACACCGGGATGGCGGCCTTCTGGATGTCGGCCTCCGAGACCGCCGGCTCGCCCTGCATGGCGGCGAACGCGCGGCCCGCTTCGGCGAGGAAGATCCCCGCACGCGGGCCGGCCCCGTAGTCCACGAGTCGCTTGATGAACTCCGGCGCGGTCGGGTCGCTGGGTCGGGTCGCCCGGACGAGGCGCGCGCAGTAGTCGATGATCGTCTCGCCGACGGGAATGGCGTGAACGACCTTCTGGAGGTTGAGGATCGCCTTGACGCTGAGGACTTTCGTCAGCTCGACCGGCTCCGTGCGGCCCGACAGGGCGATGATGCGCTTCTCGTCCTCGAGGTTGGGGTAGTCCACCTTGATCGTGAACATGAATCGGTCCATCTGGGCCTCGGGCAGGGGGTAGGTGCCCTCCTGCTCGATCGGGTTCTGCGTCGCGATGACGAAGAACGGGTCGGGCAACTTGTACGTCTCCTGCCCGGCGGTGACTTCGCGCTCCTGCATCGCCTGGAGCAACGCGGCCTGGGTCTTGGGCGGCGTGCGGTTGATCTCGTCGGCGAGGAGGATGTTCGTGAAGACCGGACCCTTGACGAAGCGGAAGTCGCGCCGGCCCGGCTCCGGCTCGTCGAGGACCGTCGTGCCGGTGATGTCCGACGGCATGAGGTCCGGCGTGAACTGCACGCGCTTGAAGCCGACATCGAGGATCTGGCTCATCGAGCTGACCATGAGCGTCTTGGCAAGCCCTGGCACGCCGATGAGCAGGCAGTGCCCGCGCGTGAAGATGGCGGCAAGGATCTGCTCGAGGACTTCGCTCTGGCCGACGACGATGCGCCGGAGCTGGGCGAGCATCTCGGCTCGCTTCTGGCTGAACTGGGTGAGGATCTCGTTGGCGCGGTCGGGGGTCACGGGGTCGGCTCCGCGGCGGGGGTCGTCGGGTCGGCACGGAGGTCATTGTAGGGGAAGCGGTTGCGTTGGCGCGGGGTAGACGCTACGATGGGCGGAAAGTAGGGAGGGAGACGAGATGAACCCATCGATAGCGACCGAATCGTTACTCAGCGAAGCCGAACTCTACCCCGACAGCGATGGCAAGCCGATGTCCGACAACACCGTCCAACACCGCTGGATCGACATGCTGTTCCACAACATCAACTCGGTCTTCGCGGATCGCGACGACGTGTTCGTGGCGGCCGACCTGATGTGGTATGCCGTCGAAGGCCACCCGCGTGAGTGTGCCGCCCCGGACGTGATGGTGGTCTTCGGCAGGCCCAAGGGAGATCGCGGATCCTACAGGCAATGGCGGGAAGAGGGCATCCCCGTCACCGTCGCCTTCGAGATCCTCTCGCCCGCGAACTCGGACGACGAGATGGCCAAGAAGGCGATCTTCTACGAGGACCACGAGGTCGAGGAATACTACGTCATCGACCCGATCGACAATCGGCTGGACGTGTTCCGCCGACAAGGGACCGTGTTCCGCCGGCAGGACACCATCAGGGGATTCGTGAGTCCCCGGCTGGGGATTCGCTTCGACGTGTCGGGGCCGCAGGTCGTCGTCTACCGGCCCAACGGCGAGGCGTTTCGGAGCTACCTCACGGTCGAGTCAGCGCTGCGCCGGGTTCTGGTCCTTAGCCGAAAGGTGCGACGAGGGCAGGCGACAGCGGAGGAGGTCGCCGAGTTGGAGCGACTCGAAGAGCAAGGAGAGGGTTGAATCCCTGTGGAGTCCTGGTCCATCGTAAAGCACGGAGGTCGTTGTAGGGGCAGCGGTTGCATCGTCGCGGGAGAGGTGGGCCAAACGAAGAAAGCCGCCTCATTACTGAAGCGGCTTCCCTGTTCGGTCAAGCAGTTACTTCTGGTCGTTGACCGGGCAGCACTTCTCGCAGAGCAGTTCCTCGCCCGTGATCGGGCAGGTATAGCCCTCGTCGCTCGCCTGCTGCTTTTGATTCAGCGGGCAGCACTTCTCGCAGGGCAGTTCCTCGCCCGTAATCGGGCAGACGTAGGACTGGGCCACCGACTGGTTCGCGTAGACCACGCCAGTCACAGCCAGCGGCACGGCCACCAGAGCCGCCCACAGCCAATTCCTTCTGTTCATCTCGCTTACCTCCAGCCCATCGGTCGTTCATGCCGTGGTAGGGACCGCCCCCGCTCACTTCACGAACTTGTAGATGGCTTCCATCAGGTCATCATAGACGGCGGTATCACCCGACCGGATCGCGTCGGTAGCACACCGCTCCAGGTAGTTCCGCAGGACTGTTTTCGTCACGCCCTTCAAGGCCGCCTGGACGCTGGCGAGTTGTTGCAGGACTTCGAGGCATTGACGCTGCCCCTCCACCATGCGAGCCACGCCCTTCACTTGTCCCTCGATGCGACTCAAGCGATCCAGTGTCTCTTGCCGCATCTCGTCTGCGTAGATCGGAAGGCTTACTTTCTCGGTCATGCTGCGCTCCTACTGGTACTCCCTACCCCTATCATATGCGTCGTGTGTTCGCCAGTCAATGCCCCTCTGGAGTCTTGACTCGAGCCTTTCCTGCCGAATTGTCGCAAGTCATGTAGCCTGCTAGAGATGTGTAGGCCGACTACACGCTTACAGGCTGCGAACAAGACTTGACGATGTACTACCCATGCGAGCGATACGCCCGCAGAAGTATAAATCCAACCGCAACCTCGCCCGCAAGCTCGGCTCTCTCTTCGCGAGCGATCTCTACGAGTCGCCGAGCTGGCAGGGCATTCTCTCGAGTAAGCTCGAGACGATGGGCAAACGCGGCGTCGAGCAATTCCTTCACCGCCTTGCCGAGGAACTCTACGACACCAAGGCCGACCCGCTCGAGGTCGCGGACCAACCCATCGGAGAGCGCTCGAAGGGCTTCGCGCAAGCCTCCGCGAGTGATAGGAGAAGACGGGCGACCCCTGGGGGCAAGTCCCGTTACGAGTGAGTCGCGAGGGCCAGCGCCATCTTGCAGCCGCCGAGGAACAGATCCAGGTCCACCCACTCCTCGACGGTGTGGATGGCGTTCTGCCCCGCGCCGAACGTCACCGTCGGGATGCCGTGCTTCACGAGCCAGTTGGCGTCGAGGCCGCCGTTGCCCGTGCGCAACGTCGAGGTGAAGCCTGCGGCCGTCGCTGCGGCCTGGGTGTGCAGGATGACCGGCTCGGTCTCCTTCAACTTGAACGGGTAGTAGTCGATGCGCGACGTAAACTCGACCTTGGCCTTCTTGCCCTTGTCGTCGGTCACTTGTTCGCGGGCCGAAGCGAACGCCTCGCGGTACGCCTTCACGATCTCCTTGACGAACTTCGTGTCGTGGCTGCGGGCCTCGCCGGTGATGCGGGCGTAGTCCGTCACGACGTTGGTCGCGTCGCCGGCGCACTTGCCGTCGGCCCCGCCGAAGCTGCCGACGTTGGAGGTGCCCTCGTGGCCGGCCTGACTGATCTTGCCGAACCAGCCCTTTTGCCGAACCTCGGCCAGCGCCAGCGCGGCGACGAGCGTCGAGGAGATGCCCTGCTCAGGATGGACCCCGGCGTGGCTCGCCTTGCCGTGGATCGCAACCTCCCAGCGCTCCGCTCCGACCGCGCCGATGGTAAACTCCGCCGGTTGTCGCCCATCGACGTTGAAGCCCATCGTGACGCCGCCGAGGTCCGCCGGGTCGAGATGGCGTGCGCCGAATAGTCCGCTCTCCTCGCGGACGGTGAAGAGCAGTGTCAACGGCGGGTGGGGGAGCTTCTTGGCGATCAGCGTTGCCGCCAGAGTGACCAGAGCGGCGACGCCGGTCCGGTTGTCGCCGCCCAGCGCGGTCCTGCCCTCGGGGCGGATCTTCTTCTTCTCGCGCACGGGGACCGCGCCTGCCGCCAGAGGCACCGTGTCGAGGTGCGTCGAGAACAACAGCCTCGGGCCGGGGACCGTGCCGGGCAGTTGGACGATGAGGTTGCCCGTCTGCGTCGGCAGGGGGATGCTTTCGTTCGCCTTGTCGTAGGTGATCGCCTTTTTCGGCACGCCGACCTCGACGAGCGCTTTGGCCACGTCGGCGGCTATCTTCTTTTCCTGCCCCGTAATGCCTTCGACGGCCAGGAATCGCATCAGTCGGACGATGGCGGCCTCGGCGTCGAACGATAGGTCTGCGGACATGCGTGGAGTCTCCTTGGTGTCAGTATCGCATCCTATTCAGACACCGGCCCGCCGTCCCCTGGATACTTCGACAGGATCATCCACTGGCCGACCCGGCCACCCGACAACGACACGCCCAGATTTTCGTCTAGCTCTCCAGAACCCCCCATCGTACAATACCCTCCAACCTCACGCCTCTGGAAGGGGCGATCTCGGTAGACTCACAAGCCTACTATCACGACACCTCGAGGAAAGGAGTCCTCCCTATGGACGCTCCGCGTCCCGACATCCGCATTGGCATCTACGGCCCCGATCTGGGGGTGGGCGAACGGCACGGCTGTGGCCTGTGGCCCGCCGGCGTCTCGGCTTCGATCGTCGCCGCAGAGGGCGTCCCGATCACCTTGCCCGAGCTGAACGAATGCTCTTGGGGGGAGGTTCTCGAAGGGATCCACGGCGTCGTCGTCGTCGGCACCGACACGCTCCCCCGCCGCTGCGCCGCCGACGCCGAGGCGCTCGTCAGCTGGTGCCACGATCACAACGTGCCGGTCCTCGGCATCGACCACGGCCTGCACATCATCAACACGGCACACGGCGGAACGATCTACTCCGACCTGCCGCGCGACTTGCCCGACGCGCTCCAGCACCGCCACCCGCCCGAGCGGGGCTTGCGCCACGCGATCAACGTCATGCCGGACACGATCCTCTGCACCCTGTACGGCGAGGGCGAAGTCGTCGTCAACAGCGAGCATCGTCGGTCGGTCGCCCGCCTGGCGCGCGGCATGCGCATCGCCGCCCAGGCGCTCGACGGCGTGATCGAGGCCATCGAGTCGGCCAACGATTGGTGGGCTTTGGGCGTCCAATGGAATCCGACCTCGTCCACCTCTTCGGGGCTGGACATCCAGTTGTTCCGCGGCCTGATCGCGGCATGCGAGCAGCGTCTCGACGGCGCGATGGACCACGTCGAGGAAGAGGCGACTCTCGTCGCGAAGTAGTCGCAAAACGGAGTGAGGCGAGTCCACGGGGACTCGCCTCACTTCATCTCAGGTCGTTCAGACGCACATCAATCCTTCGGCGGCATGATGACCTTGTCGATGACGTGGATGACGCCATTGCTCGCCATCACGTTCGCCTTGATGACCTTCGCTTCGCCGTTGAGCGTCAGGCTCTTGCCCTTGATCGAGAGCTTGATCGAAGAGCCTTCGACGGACTTCGCCGACTTCTCGTCCTTGGCCAGGGCGATCGCGTCCTTGGCGAGAACCTTGCCGGAGACGACGTGGTAGGTCAGGATCTTCTTGAGGGCTTCCTTGTCCTTGAGCAGGGCGGCGAGTTTCTCTTCGCCGAGGGCCTCGAACGCCTCGTCGGTCGGGGCGAAGACCGTGAACGGCCCCTTGCCCTTGAGCGTCTCGACGAGGTCGGCGGCCTTGACGGCGGCGACGAGCTTCGTGAACTTGGCCCCCACCGCGACATCGACGATGTCGCCCGTCTCCTTCGCCTCCTTGGCCTCCTCGGCGCGGACGGCCAACGAGACGACCGACAGGACCAGCGCGAGCGCGAACATGCGGACAACGAACATACGACTCTCCCGTTCTGTGAGATGCACGGTGGCCTTTCCACCGGGTCAAATCAGTCATAGACACGACAACGCCCGTCGCCAGCGATTTGTCAACTTTTTTTCTCGACCTTCATCTCGACTTCACGCCATCGCGCCCTCACCTGGTCTGGCGTCGCCGTCCCGGTCGTGCCCAAGGGTTGCACCGTGATCGAGGCTTTTCCCTCTATTCACCCCGCTCGATGTGAGGCCGATCATCTCCGTTTGCTTCAGCTTTCCATCGGCAGGATGTCCCTCACCTTTACGAGGAACTTCCGGCTCTGCCCCCAGCCGATCTCTTTTCGATACTGCAACTGCCCTACGACGACGCCGGGATGCACGCCTAGGCTCTCCGCGAGTCGGACGATCTGATCGTGGGAGTAGTACGGCTTGTTCTGGGCGATGAACCGCGTCAGTTCGTCGCCGGGGGCGAGCCACTCGATCGCTTGGCGGTCGGCTTCCTGTTCGGCGATCGGCTTGTCGTCGGTAGTCGCGGCAGACGGGCCGACGAGGTTCACGTCGATGATGGGATTTTCGTCGCCGTGCAGTACGACATGGGCGAGTTCGTGCATCAGCGTGTACCAGAACGAGTCTACGCGGTCGTATCGCACGGAGAGGGCGACGACGGGCTGGCCGTCGAGCCAGAAGGCCGCCCCGTCGATCTTCGTACCGGGGAGATGTTCCAACAGCACGAGGATCAGCCCATGCTTGGCCAACTCCTTCGGCAAACGCTCGAGGGACTGTTCCTCCGCGAACTCCTTGGGTAGTGTCGGTACGAACTTTCGGAAAGCAGCGGGGGAGAATTTCGCCACCCTCCGGCGGCGGGCTATCTGGCGACAGCGACAGCCCCAGGCGATCTGACCGGGCGTCAGTGTCGCGTAGTCGTCGCTCTTGCGAGCGGCGAAATTGCAAGGCGACTCGTCGTCGAGCGAAGCGATCTCAAGGAAGGCGCAGACTTGCCGCTCGAGTCGATCGAGGTCGGAAGAGCCGGCGATCCAGCGACGCTTGATCAGATCGCGGACAGGAGCCTTGGCGTAAATCGCGGCCCGACGGGCGACCGGGGACAGGTCGGCCTTGGACAGCGAGAGGCGGTAGGCGTTGTCCAGGTTCAAGAACAACTGTGGATGCACACCGAAGGCGGTGGCCAGTTCGCGGGCCGTGTCCGGGGTGATGCTCTTCTTGCCGACCAGGATCTCGTTGATCGTCTGAACGGGCCTGCCCATAATGGCGGCGAGGTCGGCCTGCGACCAACCGCGTGCTTCCATTTCCTCCTTGATGAAATCGCCCGGCGGAAAGACTTCGACCGGGATCATGTAGCTCTTTTCCATATCGGTGCTCGGATTAGGTCAGTGGTACTGCTCGATGCCGGTAAGGACCAAGGTCACTCCGGCATCGGTCTCTCGCCGTTGGAGGATCAACCTCCACGGGCCGTTCAGCCTGATCGACCACTCGTGCTTGCGTCGGCCTTTCAATCGCTCGTAATTGAGCGACCGCCAGTTCCTGATGCTTCGCTCGTCGGGAGCGGCGACCAAGAACTGAACTTTCCGCCGGAACGCCCGAATTATTTCGGTGGAATAACCGGCCTGGTACTCCGAGTCCGAGTACAGGCGACGCAAGTCGTCGTCGGCGAATTCAACGTCCATGGTGCCCTCTTTATTCCTCTCTACTAGTATAACGGCAATTCGTCGTTAGGTCAATCACATATTCACCCCAGGGGTGATTTATTCATTCCCGACGGGAAGGAGGAGTAGATCCTCATGTAAGTCGGTGGACTGCCACTCGCTCTTTTTAGAACATCGGCTCGTCCAGGCTCTCGCCGTCAGGCCTCGTTCAACTTGGTCGGGCGGTGCCCCTCTCGACTTCACGCCATCGCGCCCGGACCTGGTCCGGCGTCGCCGTCCCGGTCGTGCCCAACTGTTGCACCGTGATCGAGGCGACGAGGTTGCCGAACGCAGCCGCCTCCCACGCGGCCGCGCCGCCGGCCTGGGCGGCGGCGATGCCCGCGCTGGTGCTGTCGCCCGCGCCAACGGGGTCGATCGGCCCGGCGACCGGGTAGCCCGGTATCTCGATGACATTTATCGGGGGGAGTACGGAGAGGAGGATACCGCGCTCGCCGCAAGTGCAGTAGACGACTCCCCACGTCTCCCGAAAGAGATGCCAGACGGCATCCTCGAGCGAGTGACCTGGCATGGCGCGTAGGATCTCGTGCTGATTCGGTTTCACCGCGACGTTGCGGAACAGGCCGATCCGCTCCCGGCTGTCCGCGAGGACGAACTTCCCGCGATCGTTGGCCGCGAGTTCCGCGATTCGATCGCGCACGCGCCCGGTAATCATGCCGCAATCGGGCTGGCTGACCTGATCGAGGACGACCAGGGCGTCGAGGTCGGGCCAGCGCTCCTCGAGGAGTTGGATGAGGCGATCTTCTGCATCGCGGGTCAACCGCTGCCGGTTGTGGATGTCGAGCCGATTCAGTTCGCGCGGCGTCCGCCCAGGTTCGACGAGCATCGGCTTGAGATACGTCGGCGTCCTCCGGTCGGGCCACGATTCGACGCCATCGAGGACGACTCCGGGCAACGCGCGGAGTGCCTGTCGCAGTTCGTAGCCTTCGCCGTCGTCGCCGATCAAGGCGATCGGGTAGATCGCCGCGACGCCGAGGGCGCTCAGGTTGTTGACGACGGTCCCCGCCGCGCCGGGGTAGGCGCGGACGCGGACGACCTGATACGCATCCAGTCCCGTCTCGATCGACGGCTCGGTCAGGGTCGCGTCGAGGTCGAAATAGCGGTCGAGGAACAGGTCGCCGAGTACGCCGATCCTCAGCGAAGGGAGCTCGGCGAGGATCGCCTCGACGGCGTCTGAGGTGAGGTTTTCGATTGCCATGAAGCGTCAGCCACCGAGTGCGAGGGCATCGTGATAGAGCCGGGGGATCGTGAGGCGGTGGTCGCCCTGGACGTAGTAGCTCTCGCCGCCATCGGCGACGGTGCGGACGAGGATCGTCTTCCACGGGCGGTAGTAGTAGCGCGGGTCGGTCTTCGGAGCCTGGACGCGGGTGTCGTCGGTGATCGGGATGAGGTCGAAGACGCCGGTCGTGAAGTTGCGGATGACCCGCCCCTCCTGGTGGGCGACGTTGCGGCACATCGCGAGCGCCTTGAGGTAGACCTCCGGCCCCATGACGGCGGAGCCGATGTTGAGGAACACTCCCCCTTCCAGGCCCGTCACCGACTGCGTAAAGATGAGGAAGTCGCGGTAGCTGGTCGCGCCGAAGGCGGCACCGTCGCAGTTGGGGTGTTCGTGCAAGATGTCCTGGCCGATACCGACGTGGACGGTGATCGGGACGCCGAGTTCGACGCCTGCGGCGAGCAGGCTGATATCGCGGTGCGGGAACTTCTCGTCGAGGATGGCCCTGCCGAGGCACTCGCCCAGCCCCATGCCGCGCGCCGCGCCGTCGCGGACGACATCGTTCATCCGTCCCGTCTCGTGCCAGAGGCCGAATTCGCCGCTGGCGATGTAGCGCGCGACGCTCTCGGTGCTGGCACCGACGAGGGCGAACTCCCAGTCGTGGATCGGCCCCGCGCCGTTCATGCCGATGTGCGTGACGAGGCCGCGACGCATCAGGTCGATGAGGAAGCGGACGACCCCCGCGCGGAGGACGTGTGCCCCCATGAGGATGATCCGGGCCGAGCCGCGCTCGCGGGCCTCGACGAGTCGGCGGGCGAGCGTGGGCAACGCCTCATGAGAAAAGTCAGGCTCCGGCGCATCGAGCGGCAGGATCACCGACAGGTCGAGGTCGTGCCGGCGCGTGTCGAGCGGTTGGATTATCAGGCGAGAGCGATCGAACGCGGGGAAAGGCATGATTCGCCCCTAGCACACAGCACTGATGAGACCGTCTCATCCGGTCCCCTCTCGCCCCTATATTCAGGGGGTGAGAGTAGAGGGGAAGCCGGTGAGCGGCTGACCCCACCCCCCAGCCCCCTCCCCTAACCCTACAGCGCTACGAGCGGTTGAAGGTTAGGTGAGATCATCCTATAAAACCTCCGGGCAAGTGGAGGTACGCGGCCATGACGGATCGAGAAATGCGCGGCTTGAAGCCGGCGATGAATCG